>JAHKKL010000298.1 GCA_020027635.1 Gammaproteobacteria bacterium | reverse complement strand
CTTGTCGCGCACGCCTTTGAGGGAGAAATAATAATCGGCGAGGAACGCGAACTCGATCGGCGCCACCGGGCACTTGATCGGCATGTCGGCGATGTTGATGACCAGCTTGCCGGACTCCATTTTTTCGAGATCCGGCTGCATCGCCAGCGCGGCATCCAGATGGTAGAAGCTGTGCACGCCGTTCTTGCCCATGGTTTCGGCCAGTCCCTCGACCTCCTCGGCCATCGCCTGGCAGCCGAGCGCGACGACCAGAAAGTCGTAGTCATGGCTGCCCCGGGTCGTTACGACTTTCTTGTTCTTGTGATCGATGAGCTTGACCTCGGCCTTGATGAACTCGGCGTTCTTGGGCAGCGGGTCGGTGATGTCGCGCGCGATTTGTTCGCGTTTTTCATACCCGTAGAGCTTGAACGGGATGAACAGGTTGCCGGGCTGGTAGTGGTGCTCGGCGGCCTTGTCGATCACCGTGATCTTCCACTCCTTCTGGTCGAGTTTGTGGCTCAGCATGTTGGCCACGATGCAGCCACCCGTACCGGCTCCCAGTACGACGATATTTCTCATGATTCTCTCTCCTGTGCGTTGGCGGCAGCCGACATCTGGTTATCAGCTGCGCGCGGGTTTTGCGGCGCTGTCGCGGCTTAGCCGGATCAGCGCCTTGAGCAGATCGGAACGGTTGAGCTGTCCGACGATGCGCTGGCTGTCCATGACGGGAAAGCCGCGCAGCGAGGTCTCGACGAACAGCCGGGCCGCGTCGATGATGCTCATGCCGGCATCGATGGTCCGGACGCGCGTCTGCATGTATTCCGCGACGCGCCCGCCCCATTCCTCGTAATAGGCGGCCTTGAGCACCGCTTCGAGGCAGTCCTTCTCGGCCAGCAAACCCACGAAGTTACCCAGGTCGTCGACGACGGGTGCCCCGGGTATGCCCTGATCCGTCAGGATCTGCACGGCTTCCAGCACGTCCATGTCGGGATGCAGGGTGACCACGTGGGTCGACATATAGGACTTTACGGTGTCTGCTTTGAACATGGGTCTCGTCTCGTTGTCACTTGGCGGCCGCGGGCGGGGTGCCGTCGCGGCGTTTTCTGCAGGGGCGGCGGCAGGTGCCGCCACAATCGGATTCAACGCCGGGAATGCGGTTCAGGCCGCCGCAACTGCCCTGGATCGCGCGGCGTCCGCGCAGCACCCCGATGCCCAGCGCGACGGCGGCCAGGGCGAATATCACGATGCTGAACAGGATCTCGGCCATACTCAACCGCTGTTTTCAAGACGATACTGATCGAAGGCCGGGGTTTCCCGGTCGGTGAAACCGGCATCGGTCTTGATGATGAAATAGGCGGCGAGTCCCGCCTGTTCGGCAAGGTGATAGCCGTCATCGGGACCGAGAACCATCAGGGCCGTGCACAGGGCGTCGGCGCGCATCGTGTTCTCGCTCACCACCGTCACGGAGGCCAGCCGGTGCGACACGGGGCGGCCCGTCTGCGGGTCGATGGTATGCGAATAGCGCTTTCCATCGCGTTCGAAATAGTCGCGATAATCGCCCGAGGTCGATACCCCGACATCGGCGATCTTGATGATGGTGTAGACGGAGCGCTCCCCGGGCGTGGGGCGTTCGATGCCGATGCGCCAGTGGCCGCCGAGCTGATTCAGGCCCTTGCCGCGCAGTTCGCCGCCGATCTCCACCAGGTAATTGGCGATGCCGAGACTGTCCAGCCGTTCCGCGACCCGGTCCACGGTATAGCCCTGCGCAATGGAATTCAGGTCGACATACAGGTCGGGGATATCCTTGCGTATCGCCGGAGGCGAGGGACGGATGTCGAGGTGGGTGTAGCCCATGCGCGCCTGGGCCGCCGCGATCTCCTGCTGCGCCGGAATCCGGTCACCGGTATCCTCGGGTCCGAATCCCCACAGATTGACCAGCGGCCCGACGGTGACATCGTAGCCGCCACGGCTGAGTTCGCTGATCTGCCGCGCCTCAGTGAGCACGCGGACTAGGCCCGCGGAGGCCGGCAACCAGCCGGTGCCGCGGCTGCGGTTGAACAGCGACAACTCGGAATCGGGCTCGTACGTCGACAGGTGCCGGGTGATGTCGTCGAGTTCCGCTTCGATGGCGCTCCGTGCCGTCTCCGCCGTCAGCGCCGCCGGCAGGTCCACGACCTTGATGTGGTAGGTCGTGCCCTGGGTGTCGCCGGTGAACTCCGTCAGCCGGGCTTGCGCCGAATCGTCGCCACAGGCCGCGATCAAAAGGCACAGCGAGGCAACGGCGAGGGCTTGGCGCAGCCGGGTGTCAGCCTGGACGGCCATCAGATCACGCGCCGAAATCGTCCAGCAGGATGTTGTCACGCTCGACGCCGAGGTCCTCGAGCATCTTGATGACGGCGGTGTTCATCATGGGCGGACCGCACAGATAGTACTCGCAATCCTCCGGCGCCGGGTGGTAGCTCAGGTAGTGCATCAGCAGGACCTCGTGAATGAAGCCCCGGTAGCCTTCCCATTGATCCTCCGGCTGCGGGTCCGACAGTCCGACATGCCATTCGAAATTGGGGTGTTCCCGCTGCAGCCGGTCGAAATCCTCCTGGTAGAAGATTTCCCGCCGGCTGCGCGCCCCGTACCAGAAGGACATCCTGCGCTTGGTGTCGAGCCGCTTGAGCTGGTCGAAGATATGGGCGCGCATCGGTGCCATGCCCGCCCCGCCACCGACGAAGACCATTTCGGCGGCGGTGTCCCGGGCGAAGAATTCCCCGTAGGGGCCGGAGATGGTGACCTTGTCGCCCGGTTTGAGGCCGAAGATGAACGAGGACATGACGCCGGGCGGGGCATCCGGGATGCTCGGCGGCGGAGGGGCGACGCGCACGTTGAGCATGACGATTCCCTTCTCGCCCGGGTAGTTCGCCATGGAATAGGCGCGTGTCACCGTCTGCCGGGTCTCCGAGACGAAGCGCCACAGGTTATGGCGGTCCCAGTCCGCGCGGAATTTCTCCGGTATGTCGAAGTCCGCGTAGTTGACCGTGTGCGGCGGGCATTCGATCTGGATATAGCCGCCGGCGCGGAAATTGAGCTGCGCGTCTTGCGGCAGCTCCAGCACCAGTTCCTTGATGAAGGTGGAGACGCTGTCATTGGAGCGCACGCGGCAGTCGAGCCTCTTGACGCCGAACACCTCGGGCGGCACCTCGATCTGCATGTCCTGCTTCACCACCACCTGGCAGGCCAGCCGTTCACCCGCGGCGGCTTCGCGCTTGGTGATATGGGTGGTCTCGGTGGCCAGGATATCGCCGCCTCCCGCGTGGACCTTGACGCGGCACTGTCCGCAGGTCCCGCCCCCGCCGCACGCCGAGGGCACGAACACCTTGGCGTCGGCCAGGGCGTTGAGCAGTTTCAGGCCGACCGGCACGGGCAGTTTCTTTTCACCGTTCAGGGTGAGGGTGACGTTGCCGGTGGCGACCAGTCGGGCGCGCGCCAGCAGGATGACGCCCACCAGCAGCAGCACGATGGCGGTGAACAGGGCGACACCCAGGCCGATCTCTAGCATGTTTGCGATTCCCTGCGTGTCA
>JAHKKL010000297.1 GCA_020027635.1 Gammaproteobacteria bacterium | reverse complement strand
TGGCCGGCAGTGTCACGCATACGGCGAAGCTTCGACTGGTAGCATGTCTTCCAAACATGGCCAGGATACTGCCACGAAGTCATCATGAAGACGACTCGCCAGTCCTCTGGCTTCCAGCAAAAAAACCGGCTTCGGTCGGTGTTTTGCTGGTTGGGATCTCAGCGACGAATGCAGGTTTGCGCCAGCAGTAGTCCAAGCATGGTCTTGGCGTCATGTATGGTTCCGTCGTGCACCTGTTCGATCGCCTTGCTCAAAGGGATCCAGTGTATCTCGATCAATTCATGCCGTTCCGGTTGTGTAGCGACCGGAGACAGTTGTTCGACCAGGTATAAATGAATCGTTTCATCGCAGAAACCGGGTGTCATCAGCACAGTGCCGAGTTTATTCCAGTGCCCTGCCCGCAGTCCGGCTTCTTCCGCCAGTTCACGCGCGGCGGTGGCTTGCGGTTCTTCATCTTTCTCGAGCTTGCCGGCCGGCAGTTCCCACAGCCAGCCGCCTGCGGCATGTCGGAACTGGCGCAACAGGCAGACACGTCGATTCTCGTCCAGTGCAACGACCGCCGCACCGCCGGGGTGGCGGACAATCTCCAGTTCGAGGGGTTCTCCGTTGGGAAGGGTCAGGGATTCGATGCCGAGCCGGACGACCCGGCCCTCGAATACCGTTCTGGTCTTGTGGGACAATGGCTTCTCCTGTGTGCGGTCGTGAGGTTCGCGGATCCCAGCGATGATACTGTATAAACGCAACCGCACTGCGTAGGGAGGTGAGTCGATGCGACCGTTTTACGAAAGGCAGCCATTGCGGTTTGACTGCACCCGTTGCGGGCGCTGCTGCGTTGCCGGCGGCGGTTATTACGTCTTTCTGGACGAGAATGAGGCTGAAGAAATCCGGGCCTATCTCAATCTGTCCCGCAGTTGGTTCCGCCGCCGCTACCTGATCCGCCTGCAGGACGGTGATCTGGTAACGTCATGGCAAGGCGACGGGCGCTGTGTGTTTCTCGATGCCGGGGGAGAGTGCGGCATTTACCCGGTACGACCCGTGCAGTGCCGCACGTATCCTTTCTGGCCCGAAATCGTGAGCCGCCAGACGGACTGGCAGCGGGAATCACGGCGCTGCGAAGGCATCAATCGCGGCGAGGAGGTGCCGGTTACCCGCATAAGGAAACTTGTCAGCGCGGGCCGTGCGCGACAAGGGTGAATCAGTCACTCCGGGGTTCAAACACGGAAAACCACTGACTGGCACCGGAGGGTGCGTGCCGGTCGAGATAGAGGCTGACCAGCTGCATGCCCAGCGCCGGATCAAAACCGCCGCCGCGCGTGAGGGTGTCGAAATGTTCTCCGGCCAGCAATTGGTGAGTCGTTGTCAGGTAGAGACGGTCCAGTACCCTTGCCTTCAACAGAGTATGCAGAACATCAGGTCCGGCGATGGCGTAGATACTGACATATCCCATGGCGGCCAGTGTTGCGACCAGCACGGCACCGTCGACCGTCCTGTCCACGCCGGCGGCAATGACTTCGACTCCATGCTCCCTGAGCCGGGCTATGCGGTCAGCCTCGGCCTGTCTGCCGGTGAAGACGATGATACGGCGGTTCTGATACGCATTGAGTGATTCCAGCGGTATTGCAAGGCTGCGGCTCAGTATGGCGATATCCGGCTGTGCCGCCAGGCCGTGGCGGTCGCGCCATTCCCGAATGTCGCGGTAGTCCGGATGACCGCTCACCGGCAGCCGGTCCTGGGCTTCCTCGATCTCGCTTTGTCTGAAGTACCGCCCGCTGGTGATCAGGATATCGGCCTGTCCGGCAAGTTCCTGGTAAAGCCGCCAGTCGCGGGGGTTGGTTATCGCAGCGGGAACCTGGTGTGTGGACCGTCCTTCCCGGGCAATGGCAATCCGACCATCGAGGGAAGAGATGAAGTTGCTATAGACAAACGGTTTCCCGGCACCCGCCCTGGGATGCAGTTCCTGTCCGAGATAGAGCCCCTCCAGCGGATAGTCCGTTGCGGGTGGCGGGTACAGGCGGGTAAGGGCCGATTGCCGGGGGCGGATTTTCATCAGACCGGCAGTATATCAGCAGGATCATATGCCGCCGCGTAACCATGGAGGGTAGGTGTGCGGTTTGGTGGTCAAGCCTACCAACGCCCGATGTTTAGGAGTCACCCCTCTCGTCATCCCTGTCTGTCGCGACAAGCGATAAGACCGGCCGCGGCCAGCCAGGGGGTCGAAACGGGAAACGGGGCCGTGTGGCCCCGTTTCCCGACCGCTAATGTTGCCGCAATTCAGGCTTTTGCAGCCTGATCCGCGACATTTTTCATGTGGTAGTTCTCGATCGCAGCCTTGATGGCATCCTCGGCCAGTACTGAACAGTGAACCTTAACCGGCGGCAGGGCCAATTCCTCGGCAATGTCCGTGTTCTTTATTTTCCGCGCTTCGTCAAGCGTTTTACCCTTGACCCATTCGGTCAGCAGCGAACTGGAGGCAATCGCGGATCCACAGCCATAGGTTTTGAACCGGGCATCTTCTATGATGCCGCTCTCATTGACCTTGATTTGCAGCTTCATCACATCCCCGCAGGCCGGAGCGCCGACCATCCCGGTACCGACCTGTTTGTCATCCTTGTCAAAGGAACCGACGTTACGCGGATTTTCATAGTGATCGAGCACTTTTTCACTGTAAGCCATTTCAGTTTCTCCAGGCGAACAAAGTCAAATAAAAAGTCATCAGGCCGCGCTTTTCTGCAAATCCGTGTGGAACACCGCAGTCTGGGTATTTACCTTCTGGGTTTCCACCGTCTCGGCCAGCGTTATCCCGTCAAGGTAGTCATATATCTGGTTGCTTAAATGCCGCCACATCAACAGGCTGCCAGGGATCTCCCTTTCGGCTACCGGGATCTCATGGGGTTTCACCAGGTCATCAACCGCATTGAGAACCTGGGCGATGGTGATTTCGTTCGCCGGGCGGGCCAGAAAATAACCCCCGCCGGGACCACGCATTCCGGTTACCAGTCCGTGTTGCCGCAGCTTTGCGAATAACTGCTCCAGATAGGAAATCGAAATGGACTGCTGGGTGGAGATATCCGCCAGTGTTACAGGCCCTTTTTTCTGATGCAGGGCCAGCTCCATCATTGCTGTAATGGCATGGCGGCCCTTTGTCGTCAGCTTCATAAAAACCTCGATGAATACGGTGCTGTTGGATCTTGTCCGATGGCCCTGCCCCGTATTCCGCGCAGAGAACCGGTACTTTTATAACAATGTGTGATCTAGTGTTCCTTGCAAAAAATGATAGTAATAGTTGAGTATTACAGTCAACATATATTTGCCATGGCCCGCATGGGTAATCGGGGGGATCTTGAAAGATAAATATTACAAACAACGGCTTAATTAACCACCTACCCTTAAGGGGATATACGAGAGGGGACCGGAGTTTTTGTGGTAAGGAAACAGCATCTGGAAATCGGAAAAAGCAACAGGCTGGGTCACGAGCGGGTTCAACCGGTAACTTCTCGCCGCTGAAGGCTTTGTTATCTCGTTGAGGACTTGGGCGGGTTAAGTATTCAGG
>JAHKKL010000296.1 GCA_020027635.1 Gammaproteobacteria bacterium | reverse complement strand
ATCAAGGGCGCCGCGCATTTCTACCGGAAACAGGGCGGGCATATCATCACCCTCAAGACCGAGCACAAGGCGGTGCTGGATTCCTGCCGGCAACTTGAACGCGAAGGTTATGAAGTCACCTACCTGGACCCTGAGCCGAGTGGCTTGCTGGATCCGGCGAGGCTTGAGGCCTGCCTGCGCAGCGACACGGTGCTGGTGTCGGTCATGCATGTCAACAACGAGATCGGCGTTATCCAGAATATCGCCGCCATCGGTGAATTGTGCCGCGACCGCAGGATCATATTTCACGTGGATGCCGCCCAGAGCGCCGGCAAGATCCCCATCGACCTGGAAAAGCTCAAGGTCGATCTGATGTCCTTCTCGGCTCACAAGATCTACGGCCCCAAGGGCATCGGCGCCCTGTACGTGCGCCGCAAGCCGCGGGTGCGTCTCGAGGCCCAGATGCACGGCGGCGGACACGAACGCGGCCTGCGTTCGGGAACCCTGCCCACCCACCAGATCGTCGGCATGGGTGAGGCTTTCCGCATCGCCGGGGAAGTCATGGAGGATGAGACCCGGCGCATCCGCGGGCTCAGGGACCGCCTGTGGAACGGCCTCAATGAAATGGAGGAGGTCTATCTGAACGGCGACATGAACCAGCGCGTACCCGGCAATCTGAATGTCAGCTTCAACTTCGTCGAGGGTGAAAGCCTGATCATGGCGTTGAAGGACATGGCGGTTTCCTCCGGGTCCGCCTGCACCAGTTCGAGCCTGGAACCCTCCTATGTGCTGCGTGCGCTGGGCAGAAACGACGAACTGGCGCACAGCTCCATCCGGTTTACCATCGGACGCTACACGACGCAGGAGGAGATCGACTATATTGTCGCGCGCGTCAGGGAGAAGGTCGCCAAGTTGCGCGAACTCTCGCCCTTGTGGGAAATGTACAAGGATGGCGTCGATCTCAATTCGGTAAAATGGGCGGCGCACTGAATCCAGTCAAGGCCACGTAACACGACAGGCAGGTAGAGGACAATGGCAATTACCCTGACAGAAGCGGCAGCGAGCCGCGTCAAGCAGTTTCTCGGCAACCGCGGCAAGGGCATGGGTTTGCGGCTGGGCGTGAAAACCACGGGCTGCTCCGGCATGGCCTACGTGATCGAGTATGCCGACGCGATCGAGGACGGCGACGTGGTGTTCGAGGCCCATGGAGTCAAGGTCATCGTGAACCCCAGGAGCCTGACGTACCTCGATGGCACCGAGCTCGATTATGCCAAGGAAGGGTTGAACGAAGGCTTCAGGTTCAATAATCCCAACGTCAAGGACACGTGCGGCTGCGGGGAGAGTTTCAACGTATAGCGCGGCATCCGGCTGCCGGTAAATCCAGCGACGGCGTTTGTCCATGGCGGCGGATCTTTCCTCGAGCTATTTCCAGCTGTTTGGCCTGCCGCGCTCATTCGAGATCGACGCCGCGCAGCTCGACAGCCGTTACCGGGAGCTGCAGCGTATCGTGCATCCGGATCGCTACGTCAACGCGAGCGACCAGGAGCGCCGGCTGGCCATGCAGCAGGCGACGCGGATCAACGAGGGCTATCAGACGCTGAAGGATCCCCTGAAACGCGGGCGCTACCTGCTCGAACTGGGGGGCTTTGTCTTCAGCGACCAGCACCACACGACCCGTGATCCGGAATTTCTCATGCGGCAGATGGAACTGCGCGAGGCGCTGGGTGCGGTAAAAACGGCCGGCGCCCCCCTGGTGGTACTCGCTTCGCTGATCGACGGAATTGCTGCCGATTTCGCCGCCTTGACGGGCGAGTTGCAGTCGCGGTTTTCCGGCGGCGATTGCGGCGACGCGCAGGCGGCCGCGGGCATCCTGATGAAGATGCAGTTCTTTCGCCGCCTGCAGGAGGAGGCGCGGGAGCTGGAGGCCGCGATCGAGGATGAACTTGCCTGAGCCCGCCAGGGATCGGGAACGGGAACCAGTATGGCGCTTTTACAAATCGCAGAGCCCGGTGAGGCCACCGCCCCGCATGCCCACCGGCTGGCGGCGGGCATCGATCTCGGCACCACCAACTCCCTGGTGGCGAGCGTGCGCAGCGGTGTGGCGGACACCCTCCCGGATGCGGACGGACGGTATCTGCTGCCTTCCGTGGTGCGTTACCTGAAGACTGGCGGACCGGTTGTCGGCGAGGAGGCCCTGGCGGCGGCAACGGAGGATCCTCTCAATACCATCGCCTCCGTGAAGCGCCTGATGGGACGCGGCGTCGAGGATGTCAGGCGCCTGGGCACGCAGCTGCCCTATGACTTCATGCCGGGCGCAAGCGCCATGCCGCTGCTGCGCACCGTGGCCGGCGATGTCAGTCCGGTCGAGGTCTCGGCCGAGATTCTGCGCGTGCTGAAGACCCGTGCCGAGCAGACGCTCGGGGGGGAACTGCAGGGGGTGGTCATCACCGTCCCGGCCTATTTCGACGAGGCGCAGCGACAGGCGACCAAAGACGCCGGCCGGCTTGCCGGACTCAATGTCCTGCGGCTGCTGAATGAACCGACGGCCGCCGCGGTGGCCTACGGGCTGGACAAGGGCTCCGAAGGCATCATCGCCATCTTCGACCTCGGCGGCGGCACCTTCGATATCTCCATACTGCGACTCACCCGCGGTGTCTTCGAGGTCATGGCGACGGCCGGGGATACTTCCCTGGGAGGCGATGACATCGACCGGGTCGTGGCGCACTGGATCATGCAGCAGGCGGGGATCGCCGATGATGCCGGCCATGTCCAGATGCGCCGTCTGATGCGGGTGGCGCGTACCGCCAAGGAGGCGCTGAGCGACCGGCCGGCCGTGGACGTAAGGCTGGAACGCGTCGCCGGGCCACCCTGGCAGGGTGAGCTGACCCAGGCACGGTTCGAGGCACTCATCGAGCCGCTGCTGCAGAAGACCCTGAGCCCCTGCCGCCGGGCGCTGCGGGATGCCGGCATCCGCGCCGGCGATGTCCAGGCGGTGGTGATGGTGGGTGGTTCGACCCGCATCCCGCTGGTGCGCCGGCGGGTTGCCGACTTCTTCGGCCGAGACCCCCTGGTGGATATCGATCCCGACCGGGTGGTTGCCGTCGGCGCTGCCATCCAGGCCGATATCCTGGCCGGCAACAAGCCCGATGACGAGATGCTGCTGCTCGATGTCATCCCGCTCTCGCTGGGACTGGAGACCATGGGCGGACTGACCGAGAAGATCATCCCCCGCAACAGCACCATACCGACCGCCCGCGCCCAGGAGTTCACCACCTTCAAGGACGGCCAGACCGCCATGTCCCTGCATGTGGTGCAGGGGGAGCGCGAACTGGTCAGCGACTGCCGCTCGCTCGCGCGGTTCGAGCTGCGCGACATCCCCCCCATGGTGGCCGGCGCCGCGCGCATCCGCGTGACCTTCCAGGTGGATGCCGACGGCCTGCTGAACGTGACCGCCGAGGAGAAGGTGACGGGCGCCCGGAGCAGCATCGTGGTCAAGCCCTCCTACGGACTTTCCGACGCCGAAATCGAGCGGATGCTGGGAGATTCCCTATCGCATGCCCGCGAGGACATGGA
>JAHKKL010000295.1 GCA_020027635.1 Gammaproteobacteria bacterium | reverse complement strand
ATCGTGCAGACGGTGTCGCAGGCGATGGCCGAACTGCGCCGCAAGACGCCCTCCCAGGTGAACATGTTCACCGCCGGGGCACTGGAACAGGGCCGCAACGGCTGGACCCACCAGCGTCCGGAGATCGAGTCCTATTGCGCGGCCATGATGCGCAACGGCAATCATTACCCGCTGTTCCCCTGCGATGCCAACATGATCCAGGCGGCCTACGAATGGGCGCTCGGCACGCACAACAAGTCGATCGCCATCTTCGCCTCCAAGACCGCCCTGCCGGTGCGCACCACGCTGGCGCAGGCGCGGCGGGCCGTCGAGGAAGGCGCCCTCACTCTGTACGAAACCGCACGTCGCGACGGTCCGTTGATGGTGCTCGCGGTCGCCGGCGACATGGTGCTGCTGCCCGCCTTCACCGCCCGCGAGGCGCTGGAACAGGCCGGCATCCGGGTGCGGATCGTGAGTATCGCCAACCCGCGCCGCCTGTATCGTCTGAATGATCTCGGCTGGAACACGGTGAGCGAACCGGACGGCCGCTTCATGGACGATGCGACGTTCGCCGGACTGTTCCATGGCGATGCCCTGCTCGCCATCAGCGGCGGCCCGAGCGCGACCCTCGAGCCGGTGCTGCTGCGCAGTTCCGCCAGACGCGATGTCCTGTGCTGGCAGCGCGGTGAAACCGTCGCCTCCCCGGCCGAGCTGATGCGCTTCAACGGCGTAGATGCCCCGGCCATCGAGGCACGGGCGAAAGCCCTGCTGGGGCTGCAGGAGAAAAGTGCAGTCTGACAGTGTGCCATTGACACAGAAGATGGAACCGCCCTTGCGAGGCAAGAGACATGAGCGAAACCAAACTCGTCGTGCTCGATGACGACCCGACCGGGTCGCAGACCGTGCACGGCTGCCTGCTGCTCACGCGCTGGGACGCGGACACCCTGCGCGAAGCACTGTTGGATGCGGCACCCCTTTTCTTCGTGCTGACCAACACACGCGGCATGGATGCGGCGCGCGCCATGAAGCTCACCCGGGAGGTCTGCCGGAATCTCAAGGTCGCGCTGCAAGACCTCTCGCATTCCGGACGTGTCATCGAACCGATCATGATCAGCCGCTCCGATTCCACGCTGCGCGGCCATTATCCGGTGGAGACCGATGTGATCGCCGAGGAACTTGGGCCGTTCGATGCGCACTTTCTGATCCCGGCCTTCATTGAGGGCGGCCGCATCACGCGCGCCAGCGTGCATTATCTGCTCGTCGACGGTGAACCCGTGCCGGTCAACGAGACCGAGTTCGCCCGGGATTCGGTGTTCGGATACACGCACGCCTTTCTGCCGGATTATGTCGAGGAAAAAACGCGCGGCCGCACCCGCGCCGGGCAGGTCGAACGCTTCAGCCTCGCGGAGATACGCAGCGGCTGCCTCGAACGGCTGCTGGCCCTGTCGGGCAATGTCGCCTGCGCGGTCGATGCCGAGTCGCAGGCCGACCTAGACACGTTCGCCAGGGATCTCAAGGCGGCGGCCGGACTGGGCAAGCGCTTCCTGTGCCGCGGCGCGGCGGGCATCGTGAGCGCCCTGGCCGCCCTGCCGCCGCAGCCGGTCGCGCCGGAGGACATGCGTGGCCATGTGCGCGACGGGCGACCCGGTGCCGTGCTGGTCGGCTCCCATGTGGACAAGACCACGCGCCAGTTGCAGCAGTTGCTGCAGGAGCCCGACGTGGCGCCGGTCGAGGTGGACGTGTCGCGCCTGCCGGATCAGGCGCAGGGTTTGCTCAAATGCGTACTCGATGGTATCGCGGCCGCCCGTACGCGAGGCGTCACCGCGGTCATCTACACCAGCCGTACGGAACACACCTTTGCCGATGAGCAGACACGTCTGGCCTTCGGCGAACGGGTCTCGTCCTTCCTGATGGAGATCGTCCATCGCCTGCCGGCGGACATCGGTTTTCTCATTAGCAAGGGAGGAATTACCTCGAATGACGTCCTGTCGCAGGGGCTGTCGCTGCGCACGGCACGCGTGCTGGGCCAGATCCTGCCGGGCTGTTCGGTGGTGCGTTGTCCTGGAGATCACCCGCTGTTCCCGGAGCTGCCGGTGGTGATCTTCCCCGGCAATGTCGGCGACGATGGCGCGCTCGCCACCGTCTACCGGCGTCTCGCGAAGCCTGTTTCTGCAGGTACGCGGGCTACCGCCAGCCGCTGAAGAGATCGGGTTACGACGGTGCTCGTGCGCGGGTATGCATCGCCGGTGCGGGGAATTTTTAGTTGTTGTATTCCAATGGCTTTCCTGTATAGTGAAGGTCGTTGCAGTACAGCTCTTGTGATCAGCTCGGTAGTCCCTCCAGTTTTTTGGTCGTCTCTCCCGCAATGTCTCTTCCGGAAATGAACTGCACATACATCGCAATTCAACATCTATTAGAGGTATTTTCGTGATTACAGGCACAGTAAAGTGGTTCAACGACTCCAAGGGTTTCGGCTTCATTACCCCGCAGGACGGCAGCAAGGATGTCTTCGTGCATCACTCCTCCATCCAGGGTAACGGCTTCAAGTCCCTGGCCGAGGGCCAGCAGGTGCAGTTTGAGGTGGAGCAGGGCCAGAAAGGTCCGTCGGCCGTCAAGGTTCAGGCCATCTAAACATCAAATCCTGCGCAATCAGGTTGCAGACAAGACCCCGCCTCGGCGGGGTCTTTTTTTTGCCTACAGGGACGTAGGTATGTCGCGAAGCGCAAGGATGCGCGGGAGCGACGCCTGCAGGGACGTAGGGATGGCCGTTCTCGCCCGCCGTTCCCGGCATCCTGCCTCCCGCGGCACTTGCACCTCCATGTGCATCGTCCTGTGCTCCACGGCACTCGGACTTCCTGTCCATCGCGCGGGAGCGACGGAATCGCTCACGCAGCAGGACCGTGTACATGAAGCGTGACCCCTGTCTCGGCAGGAATCCGGCGAATCGTTACTCTGGTTCCCTAGGTAATTCCCGGTCAGCGCACACACGGTCGGTCGAGGCAATGCCATGTCAGAGACGGGATGGAGACATTCACTGCTGCAGCGAATCGGTAGAGGAGCCGGATCCCTCGCTGAGAGATATCCCCGCCGTTATCTGCTGGTGCTGACCGGCGTCGCGGTCGTTGGCTATGGCTGGCTGCTGTTGTTTCCGTGGCTGGTCGTGGCCGGCATCTCGGGCGGCTACGATGCCCTGACCGGACAGCCCGCTGTCGCCTGGAGCCAGTTGCTCGTCTGGTCATCCGTGGCGGCAGGCTCCGCTCTGGTTACCTACCGCATAGCGCGGTTCAGACCGGCATTACCCGCGGGCATCGTGCTCGACAGGAAAAAAGCACCCGCACTCTTCGAACTGCTGGGAGAACTCGGCAGGCATTACCATCGTCCCCGGATCGACCGCGTGGTGATAACCGGCGCGTTCGCACTCGAGGTCGTAAAAACCCCCCGCGTGGCCCTGCCCGTGTGGTCGATAAACACCCTGATTATCGGCCTGCCGCTGATACAGAGTCTTTCTGCCGCCCAGTTTCGCTGCGCGCTGGCACGCCGACTGGGCCAATTCTCGAAACGCCACAACCCGATGGGT
>JAHKKL010000041.1 GCA_020027635.1 Gammaproteobacteria bacterium | reverse complement strand
GCGAGCTGTGCCTCGATGCCCTGCCGCGCGCTGCCGTAGAAGTTGTCGAATACCCGCGCATGCTCGAGAAAGGCCCCCTCATCGATCATGCGCCGGAAGATCTCCGCGGCGACGAAGTGATAATCCCTGCCGTCCACCTCGCCGGGGCGCGGCGCCCGCGTGGTATGCGAGACCGAGAGCACGAGATCGTCTCCCGTGGATTCCAGCAGGGCACGCACCAAGCTGGTCTTGCCGGCCCCGGACGGCGCCGAGACGACGTACAGCGTGCCCGCGCCATCCGCGCGCCCGGCAGGAGTTGAATTTCCCGACATGTGTAGGTCTCCCGCTGCCGGCCACGATCGCGGCAGCTACTCCGCGTTCTGGACCTGCTCGCGCATCTGTTCGATCAGCACCTTGAGTTCGACGGAGATTCGCGTCGTCTCGGGGGCGGCGGATTTCGAACCCAGCGTGTTGGCTTCGCGATTCAGCTCCTGCATCAGGAAATCCAGCCGCCTCCCGACCGGCTCGTCCCGCCCCAGCACGTGGCTCACTTCCTCGATATGGCCGCCCAGCCGGTCCATTTCCTCGTCCACGTCCATCTTCTGGGCGAGAAATACCAGTTCCTGCTCCAGCCGGCCCGGATCGGCCGGTGCCTGCAGCTCCGCCAGCCGCGCCAGGAGTTTTTCCCGGGTGGCGAGGCGAATCTCCGGCAGCAGGCGGCGCGCGCCCTCTACGAGCCCGGTCATCGCCGTACAGCGCTGCAGCAGCAGGTCCCGGATTTTCACCCCCTCACGTTCACGGGTGGCGATCAGCTCGTCGAGCGTCCTGTCGAGCAGCGCCAGCGCCTGTTCCTGCAACGGCTGGGTGTCCGGTTCCACCTCGCGCACCACCCCGGGCCAGCGCAGGAGCTCGATGGGACTCAGGGGCACCGACTGCTCCAGCTGGTCAGCCACCTCCCGGCAGGCGGCAAGAAGGCGGGAAAGGCGATCCCGGTCCACGGTGACCGGGGACAGTGCCCCGGCCGCCGGCCGGTAGCGGCAGGAACAGTCCACCTTGCCACGTCCCAGACGAGCGTTGAGACGCTCGCGCACCGCAGTCTCCGCCGCACGCAACTCGTCCGGCAGACGAATGGCCGTTTCGAGATAGCGGTGATTCACGGAGCGGATTTCCCAGGACAAATACCCCAGGGTGGTGTCGGCCTCCTGCCTGGCAAAGGCCGTCATGCTGCGTATCATGTCCCTCGTTGCTCCTGTGTCAGGACTGCGCCATTACCGGCATGCCGTCGCGGCGGATCCGCGATCATGGACAGGCATGCGGCAACCCGCAGGCGCAAGGCCGTAAGTGTTCGGCCATGTTAATCATCATGCTTCCCTGGAGGTAACGCCTCATCGCAGGGTACCGCGGCGGCGGAAAAGAGTAGCCGTTTCACGCCCGGGCGGCAACGGTGGCGGATGGCTCCGCCGCGTGTGATGGCTGCTGCGTGATAAACCGACTGTGTGAAACGATCGACTGCCTCGCCGGGCTCCAGACACGGCGAGGCAGTGATGCGCGGGAACAGGCGTTCGCTAGAACACGCCGAGAGGACGGATGAAGGTATATTTCGCCGGTTCAACCACCAGGATTCGCCCGGCATCACCCACATTGCCACCCAGGGCGCTGAAGGGTAGCGTGACGACGAAAGCGACCACGCCAACCGCGGTGCCAACCAGAGTCAGCGGCCGCACCATCACGGTATCCGCCAGCATGGTGCCCGCGGTAGGCGCTTCCGCATAACCCGAATTCGTCGACGCGCTTGTAGTAGACATAGCAGACGCGAAGGTGGTATTGGATGCGGCGAGCATAATCGCCATGAAGTACGACATCAGTTTCCTGTTCATTCTGCGCATAGTACTAACCTCTCTCTGTCAGTGATTCCCAAGCACGCGGCATTCGGAACCCGGTAGGAATGCGAAAAAACACTGTTCTCGCCGGTACGCTGGCGTGCAACCCCTCAGTCGCCCAATCATAGGTAATAAACACATATTAATCCAGCGATATACAAGGACTTATTGCCGTATCTGTGATCGGGTCCCGGTATTGACGCGGATGGTGCGCGGACGCGAATGCGGTACACGCGTATACACGTCTTCCCGGCGGTGGCACGGCACCCGTTCCGTTATTGCCCGTTGACACCCTCCTTGTTATCGACGCCCGCGCGCACCGGTTTAGCATGGGAAGAGAGAAGAATCCCGCCCCGCGGGGGGCTAGCCGTGCGATTTCTTGCGGCTTTCGAAGACGACAACGCTGCGGGAACGGACGACATAGACCAGGTCGGGTTGCACGACCTGCACCGACGGCTCCAGGAGGTCCTGCGGCGAATCGCAGGCCGTATCCACGGCGCGGTACCAGTGACGGCCGGGGTTTTCCGGCAGGGGCATGTCCAGGTCCAGCGTCCCCATGTTCAGGATGACATGCAGGTCCTCATCCGCCGCCTTCACCCGCCCCAGCGTAAAGGCCAGCACCCGTGCATCGTCGTGGCTCCATAACGGCTTGTTCAAACTGATGCCGTGCCAGCTCACGTCCGGAAAGCGGAATCCGTCACGCGCCCGGCCGGTCAGGAAACGCCGGTGCATGAGGCAGGCGTGGCGCCGGCGAAAGGCAATCATCAGCCGCGTAAACCGCAGCATGTCGTGATTCGTCTCCGGCAGATCCCAGTCGAACCAGCCGACCTCATTGTTCTGGCACCAGGCATTGTTGTTCCCGTGCTGGGTACGCCGCACCTCATCGCCCGAGAGCAGCAGGGGTACGCCCTGGCTGAGCATCAGGATGGCGATGAAGTTCCGTGTCTGGCGATGCCGCAGGGCGCGGATAACCTCCTGCCCGGTTTCACCTTCGGTACCGCAATTCCAGCTCAGCTCGTTATCGCTGCCGTCGCGGTTGTCCTCGCCATTGCCTTCGTTGTGCTTGCGGTTGTAGCTCACCAGATCCTGCAGCGTGAAACCGTCATGGCAGGTGATGAAATTGATGCTGTTCATCGGCGAACGGTCCTGCGCCTGGTAGAGGTCGCTGTTGCCGCTGAGGCGCATGGCCACCTCGCTCACCAGGCCCTTGTCGCCGCGGACGTAGCGGCGCACGACATCGCGGTAGCGGCCGTTCCATTCTGCCCAGCGGAACCCGGGAAAATCGCCCACCTGGTAGAGGCCCGCGGCGTCCCAGGCCTCGGCGATGATGCGCGTACCGGAAAGCGCCTCGGAGAATTCGATGCTCCACAGCACCGGCGCATGATATTGAGGCTGGCCATCCTCGCCGCGGGAGAGCACGCTCGCCAGGTCGAAGCGGAAACCGTCGACGTGCATTTCCCTGACCCAGTATTCCAAACACTCGATGATAAACCTCGCCACCAGCGGGTGATTGCAGTTGAAGGTATTGCCGACACCGCTGTAGTTGCGGTAATTGCGCCGGTCCATGGGATCGAGATGGTAGAAGGTGTCGTTGCCGATGCCCTTGAAGTTGATCGTCGGGCCGCCGATTCCGCCCTCGGCGGTGTGATTGAACACCACGTCGAGAATGACGCCGATGCCGGCCTCATGCAGGGCCTTGACCAGGTCCCGGAATTCGCCGCGATGCGCGGCGGCATCCTCCGCTACGCAGTAGCCCGGATGGGGACTGAAGAAACTGTGCGTGCTGTATCCCCAGTAATTGCCGAGTCCGAGCGCCGCCGGGCCGGGCGGAACATCCTGGCGGTCAAAGGCCATGACCGGCATGAGCTCCACATGCGTGACGCCGAGCGCCTTGAGATAGGGGATTTTCTCGATCAGTCCGAGAAAAGTGCCCGGATGCCTGACGCCTGAATCCGGGTGTCGCGTGTAGCCCTCGACGTGCAGTTCATAGATGACCGCCTTCTCGGGCTCATGGCAACCCAGCGGTTCATCGCCCTCCCAGTCATAGCCGTCCGCAACCACCACGCCTCGCAGCGACGCCTCGAGGTTGTCGCCGGGTTCGGAGGCGCGCTGGCGGTTCCAGAGCACATCGCTCACCGCCCGGGCCCAGGGATCGAGCAGCACCTTCTCCCGGTCGAAGCGAAGTCCGCTCTGGGCGGGGTCATCCGGTCCATCGATGCGCCAGGCATAGTAGGTGCCTGCCGGCAGGCCCACGACCAGCACATGCCAGAAGAAAAAGCTGCGATGCCCGCGCGGTTCCAGCGGTATCACCTGGAAGGGTTGCGGGCTGCGGGCGCTTTCGAACAGCAGCAGCTCGACCTGGGTGGCATGCTGGCTGTAGATCGAGAAATTGACCCCGCCCGCGACCGGCGTCGCCCCGGGCGGATAACGGGAGCCGGACTGGATTTTATAGGTGGTTTTCATGTCCTGTTCACTGTTGTCCCCAACCCGAATGGCACTTAACTTAAGAATGTAGCCTGGGTTGAGCGGCAGCGAAACCCGGGTTTCACTGTGTTCAACCCAGGCTACCTCCTATTTTCCAGGGTTATGGCTTAAGTCAGCGCCATTTGTTCCCGACCCCGGAATCTCATGGTCGCCGCCCCCATCGGCCGCCGCGTCGATATAGACATCCACGCCATGGCGCCCGTGGATATGCGCAACCGGCAGGTCAGCACCTGCCCTCCAGCGCGTAACAGCTGCTCGCTTGCCCTCCCCGGTCACCAGGATGATCACTTCTTCGGCGTCATTCAGGACCGAAAGTCCCAGGCTGACGCGGTCCGGCGGCGGCTTGGGCGCATCGTGCACGGCATGCACGAGCTCGGCGGGGTCGTGCGCATGGCCCGGAAAGAGGCTGGCGGTATGGCCGTCCTCGCCCATGCCGAGCAGGACCAGGTCAAACGGCCGCGCTTCCCTGACGATGTTGGCATAGGAACGGGCGGCGGTTTCCGCCCCCGCTTCCGCGGGGATCGGATAAATATTGTCCGCGGCTATCGGCACCCGGTCGAGCCAGCACCTGGCCGCCATGAGGCTGTTGCGCTCCGCATGGTTCGCGGGCACGCAGCGTTCATCACCGTAATAGATCTGCCAGCGGGACCAGTCCGTGGCAAGGCCCGCCAGCCGCTGGTAGACCGCCTCCGGGGTGGAACCCCCGGCCAGAACGACCCTGAACACGTCGCGTTGCGCGATGACCGCGCGGGATCGCTCCAGGATATGCCCCGCCGCCGCGCGCGCCAGCACCCCGGCGTCGGCAAATACATGCCAGCGCGTCGGTTGTGACGCATCGTCCCGATACCGGCCGCCCGGCGTCACGGGCTCGCCTTGTGGCAGAAGCCGCATGGCCGCCACGACCTGCCGTCACGGGCAAGCAACTGCTCCGCCGCTTCCGGGCCCCAGCTGCCGGCGAGGTAGTTGGGGAAATCCCGCGCCGGCAACGCCGACCAGACATCGAGCACCGGATCCATCAGCGCCCAGGCCGCCTCGATGTTGTCGGCCCGCTTGAACAGGGTGGCATCACCGGTCATGCAGTCGTAGAGCAAGGTCTCGTAGCCAGTCGTCGGGGCGGCCGAGAAATGCTCGTCGTAACGGAAGTCCATGTCCACGGTACCGAGGTGGGCCGTGGGACCTGGCACCTTGGCGTTGAAATTCAGGCCGATCCCTTCATCGGGCTGGATGCGCAGCACCAGCGAGTTGGCGGGCACGTTCTCGCGCTTCAACAGGGAGTCGCGGAACATGAAATTCGGCGCATGCTGGTATTGGATGACGATCTCGGTGAACCGTCCGGGCAGGCGCTTGCCGGTGCGCAGGTAGAAGGGCACGCCCGCCCATCGCCAGGTATCGATCATCAGGCGCATGGCCGCGTAGGTCTCGGTCTTGGAATCGGGGGCGACTTTCGCTTCGCTGCGATAGGCCGGTACGCGGACGCCCCCGGGCAGGGTGCCGGCGCCGTACTGGCCGCGTACCGTGGCGGCCAGTACCTCGTCATGGCCGATCGGCTGGATCGCGCGCAGCACCTTGGTCTGCTCGTCGCGGATCGCCTCCGCACCGAAGGAGGTGGGCGGCTCCATCGCGACTACCGCGAGCAGCGCGAGCAGATGGTTCGGGATCATGTCACGCAGGGCGCCGGCCTGGTCGTAATAGCCGCCGCGCCGTTCCACGCCCAGGGACTCCGCCACCGTGATCTGCACATGGTCGATATAGCGGCGGTTCCAGATCGGCTCGATGGTGCTGTTGGCGAAGCGGAAGGCCAGGATGTTCTGCACCGTCTCCTTGCCCAGATAATGGTCGATGCGGTAGATCTGGCGTTCACGCAGCACCTGGTGCAGCTGGCGGTTCAGTTCCAGCGCGGAGCGCAAGTCACGGCCGAAGGGTTTTTCCACCACCACACGCCGCCAGTGATCGCCGGACTCATTCAGCAATCCGGCGCGACCGAGCTGCGCGGCGATCTCGGCGAAGAAGTTCGGCGGCGTGGCGAGATAGAAGAAATAGTTGGGCGCGATCTGACTCTCGCCGGTAATCCGCTGCAGCAACCGGTCCAGGCGCGCGTACAGCTCGGGGTCGGCAAATGCGCCCGGGATGTAATAGACGGACCGCAGCATCTCCCCCCAGACGGTTTCGTCGAATCCCTCACCGTAATATTCCCGCACCGCGGCATCCAGCATGTCCCGGTAGGCGGCCTCGGTCAGCGCCTCGCGGCCCACGCCGACCACGGCAAACCGCTCGGGACCGAGTTTTTCCTTCCAGAGGTGATGCAGTGCCGGAAACAGCTTGCGCCGGGTAAGGTCCCCGGTGCCACCGAAGATCACCATGACATTGGGAGGCGCCATCTCGGACGCACTGTTCACGGGATCGGTCGCTGGCATGGTCAGAGGTATCTCCGGTTTCTGGTTATGACGTTATAAAATCCATCTGCCGCGGAATTCCGGGAAACGCACGGAAAATCCTTCGCCTGTGAATCTCCGCCACCCGCCCCGGGGCCCGCTGTTCCCGCCGGTCTCCCCCGCGGGCGCCATCGTCACGGGCAGGACCGTTGCCTTCATACTAGCATCACCCTTTGCGGGAGGGGTATCGCCGCGACGGTCCCGTAACCGTCATCGAGCGTTTCATCCGTAACGCGGGTATGCACCCCGATTTGTCGCTCCCGCGCCTGGCGTGATGACCAGCCCGCTGTCATTCCTTATGTTAGCGCCCTTCGTGCTTGCACACCCCCCGCCGCGCAGGTAGCCTATGCTGCGCGTTGACGCCATCCGCCACTACACTACCACTACATCCACACCTTAAGGAGTCATGAAGATGACAGAAATCACCGAGGACATGATATTCGAGTGCTTCGCGGCTGCCCGCCAGGGGAGCGACATGAACGCAACGGCGGAATCCTTCGTCGATGTGGAGGAGTACGAGAACCAGATCATGTATCCGGAATTCGCTCGCTGGGCGCAGCAGGCGGGCTACCCCAAGCTTGCCACGCTGTTCCGCAAGGTCGCCGGTGAAGAGAAGCTCCACGCGGTGTGGCTGCGCGAACTCTACCAGCGCATGGGAACTCCGGCGCGCGGTGAAGACACCCAGCGGGCCATCGATGCCCTGACCACCATCCGCGCCAATTGCGACAAGCTGATCGGGATGAACCCTGAAGGTGTGGTGGAGAAGGCCCTGCGGGTGGCGATCCGGGTCGAGGAACGTGAATACCGCGATATCTATCCGCATTTCCGCGACCAGGCCAACGCCTCCGACAACCCCGCCGCCGCGACCGTCTACCAGAAGGTCATCGACTCGGAACACCAGCATGCCAACTGGTTCCGCGCCGCTCTGCAGGAGTACTTCGCGGGCGCGCCCGAACCCGCCATGGCCTGACGGCTGCTTCCGATAAAGAACCCCTGATCAATGTCATTCCCGCGCAAGCGGGAATCCAGAACGCCTTGAAAAACTGGATGCCCGCTTGCGCGGGCATGACAGACAGGGATTTGGTCAGCGTTTCATCAAGTCCTGCTACCCCGCGATGGAAGAAGTCCGGTTAAGGTTAAGGTGGTGGCAGGCACTCGACCCCCCCATCTACCTCATCTCGATCCTGCCCGGGGCGGCGGTGTGGCTGCTGACCGGTGTTGAGGGTCGTCGCCTGGCCGAGGTCGTCGCCGCTACCCTGGCCGTCGTCTTGCTGCAACATGCCATCAACGTCCTCAACGACGTGAGCGACTGGCGCCTCGGCGCCGACCTCGACAAGCGCAATAGCTGGGTGCGCTTTCATGGCGAAACCCCGCGCATTGCCTCCGTCCACGGCTTTACCAGTCTGGTGTTCGGCATCCTGCTCGGACTGGCGGTACTGATCGCGGCGGCCAAGACCTGGATCGCGCTGGCGGCCGCGCCGCTGGTGCTGCTCGGCTACCTGTATAACTCCGGCAGCCGCCCGCTGTCCTACACCCACTTCGGCGAATGGGTCACCGGACTGTGCTACGGGCCGGGGGTATTCGGCTGCCTGTGGCTGCTCGCCGCCGGCCGCACGGTCACTGTCGGGGTCTTCGGCAGCATCGCGTTTTTCGCCCTGTCGGTGGCGCTGCTGCTCTCGCATCAGCCACCGCAAATTGACACCGACCGGCGGGCCGGCAAGCAGTCCTTCGCAGTCCGTTTTGGTGCGCGGCGCACCTACCTCGGTGCAAGACTGCTGTTTCTGCTGTTCCTGCTGAGCCTCGGGCTGGCGCTCTCGGGAAGCGCCGCGGATGCGACCAGCCGCATCACCTACGACGTGAGCGCCGTCATCGCCGGCCTGCTGCTGGTGAGGCTGCAACCCGCGCCGCGCCGCCTTCTCCCCGCCGCCACCGCCGTGATCCTGGGCGCATTGCTGGCGGGAGCGCACGGCGGTTTCCCATGATGGCCAGGGAGCACTCGGCGCGTGGACACCGACCACCCGTCGTGGCAAAGGAATTGCATGCTCGATATCCCGGTGATGGCATAACGCAGCGGGAAACCCGCAGTTGCGTTGTCATGCGCGACCTTCTACCCTATGCACCCGTTTATCCGATCATTCTCCGCCAGTCGCTTAACTTGAAGCCGTAATAAAACAACAATCATGATACGCATCAAACAGGGTCTCGATATCCCCATTGCCGGCTCGCCGGAACAGAAGATCCATCCGGCCCCGGCGGAGGTGCAGACCGTGGGCGTGCTGGGCCGGGACTATCACGCCTACAAGCGCCTGCCCACCCTCCTGGTCAGCGAGGGCGACCGGGTCCGGCTCGGCCAGCCGCTGGTGCGCGGCAAGCACCTGACCTCGGTGACCACCACCTCGCCCGGCAGCGGCGTCGTCGAATACATCGAACGCGGCGCGCGGCGCTTCCTCGAAACCATCGCGATCCGCCTGGAGGGCGATGATGAGGAAACCTTCAATGCCTGGCGGCCGGAGGAACTCGCCGGTTTGAATGCGGCACAGGTGAGGGAAAACCTGCTGGCTTCCGGCCTGTGGCTGGCGTTCAGGACGCGGCCCTACAGCCTGGTCGCCGATCCGGAAACGGAACCCCGCGCGATTTTCGTCACGGCCATCGACACCAACCCGCTGGCGGCCGATCCCGCGGTCGTCATCGCCGATGCCCCCGCGGACTTCAGCTACGGGCTTACCGTGCTCACCCGGCTGATCACGGGCAAGGTCCATGTCTGCAAGGCGGCCGGGGCCGCCATTCCAACCGGCAGCATCCCGAACCTCCAGGTCACGGAATTTTCCGGGCCCCACCCCGCCGGACTCCCGGGGACCCACATCCATTTTCTGGCGCCGGTCAGCGCGCAGCGCATCGTGTGGCACCTGCATTATCAGGACGTGATCGCCATCGGCCGGCTGTTCACCACTGGGCGACTGTCCCCGGAGCGCATCGTCGCCCTGAGCGGGCCGGCGGTGTTCAACCCGCGACTGATCCGCACACGCCTCGGCGCCAACACCAACGATCTGGTCAGGGACGAGCTGCGGCACGGGGAATTGCGGGTCATCTCCGGTTCGGTCCTGTCCGGACAGCAGGCCGTCGGCAGGACGGCGTTCCTCGGGCGCTATCACCTGCAGGTGTCCGTCCTGCGCGAGGG
>JAHKKL010000294.1 GCA_020027635.1 Gammaproteobacteria bacterium | reverse complement strand
GCTGTGGGCGTTGCTGATTGCCGGTGATGGCCAGCCGCCACCGGAGATCGTGCTGATATTCATTGCAGGCGTCATCCTGATGCGTTCGGCGGGCTGCGTCATCAATGACTTCGCCGACCGGGAGATCGACCGCTACGTCACGCGCACGCGCAACCGTCCCCTGACCGCGGGGCGGGTCAGTTCCGGGGAGGCAAAACTGCTGTTCATCCTGTTGTGCCTGGCGGCCTTTGGGCTGGTGCTGCTGCTCAATACGCTGACCATCCTGCTGTCGATCGTGGCCGTGCTGCTGGCGGGTACCTATCCCTTCATGAAACGGGTGACCCACCTGCCGCAGGTGTATCTCGGCGCCGCGTTCGGCTGGGCGGTACCGATGGCCTTCGCCGCGGTAACCGAGAGCGTCCCGCCGCTCGCCTGGCTGTTGTTCACGGCGACGGTGCTGTGGGCGACGGTTTACGACACCATGTACGCCATGATGGACCGGGATGACGATATCGTGCTCGGCGTGAAGTCGACGGCCATCCTGTTCGGCGATGCCGATCGCCAGATCCTCGGCGTGCTGCAGGTGCTGCTGCTGGTGTGTCTGGCCATGGTCGGGCACCAGGCCGGGCTGGGGTGGTACTACTACGGGAGCCTCGGCATCGCCGCCCTGCTGGCACTCTACCAGCAGGGCCTGATCCGCTACCGCGAACGCGAGAACTGCTTCCGGGCATTCCTCAACAACAACTGGTTCGGCGCGGTGATCTTCTTGGGCATGCTGCTCGATTATCTGTTCGCTGTCCACCCGGCGAGTTGAGGGAAAGAAACCGTAGCACGGTCATCTCATGCCGGCTGAGAAACCTCGTAGGGTGCGCCGTGCGCACCATGCTGTATCGGTTTAATTTCCCGGTGCGCACGGCGCACCCTACGACTACTGATTTTCCCGACATCTCAATGCCCCGAGCGGGCGATGACCCATACCTCCACCCGCGCGGCGCCGGCACGCCGCAGCACCCGGGCGAGTTCGTCCGCCGTGTGGCCGGTGGTCATGACGTCATCGACGATGGCGACATGCGCGGCCGGCAGCTCGCCGCTCAGGCTGAAGGCCCCGCGCAGGTTGCGCCGGCGCAGTCGCAGCGGTGTCAGGGACTGCGGTTGGGTGTGTCGGTTGCGCCGGCAGAGGCGATGATCGACCGGCACGGACAGCCGCCGGCCGAGGTGTCGCGCCAGTTCCGTGGCCTGATTGAAACCGCGCTCATGCAGGCGCGCGCGGTGCAGGGGAACCGGGATGAGGAGGTCCGGCAGGGCGCTTGCACGGGTGGCGATCTTCCCGGCCAGCAGTCGGGCCAGCACGGGTGCGACGGCCAGTTCGCCGGAGAACTTCAGCCTCTGGATCAGGTAGTCGGCCGGCGATTGGTAGTGCAGCACGGCGGTGGCCGCGTCGAAGGCGGGCGGTCGTTTCAGGCAGGCCCCGCACCACCGGGTATCGCCCCCGGCCGGCAGGGGACGGGCGCACCGACCGCAGCCGCTTTCCAGCCAGGGCAAGTCATCGAGACACGCCTGGCACAAGGCAGGGTCAGCGGCGGTCGCCGCACCGCAGAGCCGGCAGCGGGGCGGGAACAGCAGGGCTTGCAGCCATCCGGTCATTTGTAAACCCTTCGATCCCATTGCGGTTGACAGCCGTCGTGAACGACTCCATAGTCCCTGAGCCCTGTTTCCCTGATGCGGTAACCATTCTATGAACAAGCCATCGCCCCGTCTGTCGGAGAATACTGATCCCGGCGTGCGCCACGACTGGTCCCGCACCGAGGTCCGGTCATTCTTCGAGCTGCCCTTCAACGATCTGCTATACCGTGCCCAGACGGCCCATCGGCGGCATTTCGACCCCACCGCCGTGCAGATCAGCACGTTGCTCAGCATCAAGACCGGCGGCTGCCCGGAAGACTGCGGCTACTGTCCCCAGAGCGTGCATTACGACACCGGACTCGAACCCGAGGCCCTGCTCGATGTCGAGGAAGTGGTGACGGCGGCGCGGCGCGCCCGGGAGGCCGGCGCCACGCGCTTTTGCATGGGGGCGGCCTGGCGCAATCCGCGCGGCGGGAATTTCGAACGAGTGCTGGAGATGGTGCGCCGGGTGCGCGCCGAAGGGCTGGAGACCTGCGTGACCCTCGGCATGCTGGATGCGGAGCAGACGCGGGCGCTCAAGCAGGCCGGCATCGACTATTACAACCACAACCTGGATACCTCGCCGGAGTTCTACGGCGAAATCATCACCACGCGCCGCTATCAGGACCGGCTCGACACCCTCGGGTATGTCCGCGACGCCGGGATCAATGTCTGCTGCGGGGGCATCGTGGGCTTAGGCGAAAGCCGCGCCGACCGCGTCTCGCTGCTGTGCGAACTGGCGAACCTGCCGGAGCATCCGGCCAGCGTGCCGATCAACCAACTGGTGAAGGTCGCCGGGACGCCGCTGGAAAACGAGCCAGGCATCGAACCGCTGGAATTCGTGCGCACCATTGCCGTGGCGCGCCTGCTGATGCCTGCCTCCTGGGTGCGCCTCTCGGCCGGACGCAGCGAAATGACGGACGAGCTGCAGGCCCTGTGCTTCCTTGCCGGCGCCAACTCGATCTTCTACGGCGAGAAGCTGCTGACCACCGGCAACCCGGACACGGCGCGCGATGACGCGCTGTTCGAGAAGCTCGGCCTGCGCCCGGCCTGAAACGGGCGGTAACTCCTGTTGAAGCGCCGGCATGCCAGGAGTTTATTATGGGGCGCTTCGCGATCCCGAACCGAATCTGTATGTAGGAGCGGGCTTGCCCGCGAACGCGGTGTTTCGTACTCAACAAGTTCGCGGGCAAGCCCGCTCCTACGGAAATGGCCCTTGCTTGAACCCTGATGCCGGTAAAAAGCCACGGGAGCACGCGGAAGAGATCACATTGTTAGTGACTATTCCGTGTTTTTCCGTGTTTTTCCGTGGCCAATCCGTTTTTCGATGAAAGATCTCTCGGTAACTCTCCTGGCGCGCCGGACGGCCGACCTGTACCGCTGCCGGCTGGTGCTCGACGGGCCGCAGGGCGTGGAGGTCTGCATCGAGGGCCGGTCGTACCTGTCGTTCTGCAGCAATGATTATCTTGGGCTTGCGAATCATCCCGAGGTGGTGGCTGCATTTCACCGCGGGCTGGAGGAATACGGTGCCGGCAGCGGGGCGGCCCACCTGATCAGCGGACACAGCCGGGCCCATCATGCGCTCGAAGAGGAACTGGCGGATTTCGTCGCTCGTCCGCGGGCGCTGCTGTTCTCCACCGGCTATATGGCGAACCTCGGCGTGGTCTCGGCGCTGGTCGCGCACGGCGACCGGGTGTTCGAGGACTATGCCAACCATGCCTCCCTGCTGGACGGCGCGCGACTGAGTGGCGCACGGCTGATCCGCTACCGCCACGGCGATTGCACCGCGATCGAGCAGCGCCTGGCAGACGCCCCGGCGGGCGAGTACCTGGTGGCGACCGACGGGGTGTTCAGCATGGACGGCGACCTCGCGCCGCTGCCAGGACTGGCGCGGCTGGCGTCCGCGCACGGGGCCTGGCTGCTGGTGG
>JAHKKL010000293.1 GCA_020027635.1 Gammaproteobacteria bacterium | reverse complement strand
TGGGGCTGATCGCCCTTGGCCAGCGCGACAGGCAGCGGCGACGTGCCGGCCAGCAGCGCGATCACCACGCCCGCCCCCACGATCATCTGACGCCACCGGCCTGTCATGAGCGGCTCACCGGCGCGGACGCCGGGCCTCTTTCCTGTTCAACTGCTCGATCTTGCGTTCCGTCCGTTCAATCAGAGGCTTGTTCGCAGGATTTTTCTCGGCCAGCATCAGGTAGGCATACATCTCTTCCGCGGCCTCCTGCTTTTTCCCCTGCGCCTTCAGCGCGCGTCCCAGAGCCAGGTGCGGGCGGGCCGCGTCGGGCTTGAGGTGAATCGTCGTCCGGTATTCGCGGATCGCCGCATCGAGATTCCCTTCGCTGTGGTACAGGTAGCCCATCTTCAAATGCGCCCAGGGATTGTCGGGGTCCAGCCGTAGCGCCTCCTGGAGCGTCGCCCGGAATTTCTCGCGCTCTTCGGGGGACGGGGCTTTCACCTGGGTCACGATGTCGTCTTTTGTTCCCGCCGGCACCTGCCACGTTCTGGTCAGCAGTTCGTTGGCATCGGCCCGCGCGATGATCTGCTGCCGCTGCTGCACGGCGGTTTCGGCCTCACCGCCTTTCAGCGCCGCCAACTGCCTGCTCTTGTCGTCCAGTTCTTTCCGCAGGCGATCCGCTTCGGCCTTCGCGCGGATCAGTTCTTCCTTCGCCAGTTCGTTCTTGCGGAGTTCGCCAAGCTGCCTGGTCACGACCGCGGGATCCACTTTCACCGTCACATCGACGCGGACCATCGTGGTCTCGCCCTCCAGTGTCGTGCGCGTAGACTGTTCGACCACTTCGACAATGCCCGCCGTGTAGGACCGAATTTCGTCCCTCGTGACGCTGAGGTTTTTGACTTCCGTGACCCCTTCCAGGTACGTGCCGACCTGCTCCAACGCCTGACGCTTCGCATCCAGCAAGGCCAGTCGCCTGGCATCGGTTTTGGTATCGTTGTCCCCCATGCGGTATTCGCCGGTGGCCGTCAGCGTGCGCACCTCCGTCGCGGCAGCGGCCGGAGCCAGCCAGACCCAGATCGACAGCACGGCAAGCCCCATGGACACAGCATCTGATTGACGGAAATTCATCATATAATTCTACCAAGCGTGGGCGCGCAAGGCTACCTGAGGCCCCTGCCCATAGTCCAGCGGAACGTGCCTACCGCTCACCTACCGCTCGATGGTCTCGAGGCGACCGGGCTCCTCGCGCGCCTCCACCACGTGAAAGCCAATCCGCCCGATGACGCGCCCATCGTTCGTTTCGACATCCACGCGCCATTCGCCGGGATCCAGGCGTGATTTCATTGTGTAGCCCCGATAGCCGTCCTCGCGTCCTCCTGCAATCGTCATGGGGATGCGGTCTGTCGTGACAAAATTCCGGTCGGAGCGGCCTGAGGAACGATATTGCCAGTGATGGATGATCGTCGTGTGCAACGCCACCGGTGCAAATACAGCCGTGAAGCCGTATGCCGGGCCTGGCCCGTGGAACGGATCATCCGATCGCTTCCAAAACTGGTACCAGGCCCCCTCTTCGAAGCTGAGCCGATATCGCCCATCAATCCTCTCGATCGTGTGGTAGACCCCTGCGAATTTCATGGACAGCGGGACAGGAGGGATCCAATGCAAAAAGTAGAACCCGACGAGCACCGCAACCAGTACGACTGCCGGCGCGCCGGTCAACACGACGTCTCGCGTGGACCGATTCGGTGCACCCGCATAGATCAACTCGACCACCCGCAGGGTGACGGCGAGGCTCAGGGCCGCGCCGATCAAAAACACGGGCATATTCATGAATCCAGTCAGGACCGGCAGGAAGAAGGTGAAGAAACTGAAGCAGACCAGGGCGTAGAGACCGACGAGCAGCCTGAGATTCGAGAGCCGGTCCTTGAACAGTTCGTTGGCGACCAGAAACGCCACGAGCACGGCGAAAAACACGGCCGTGCCGGTGAGCGACGCGCTCTGGGAATAGAAGATCGCGTAGGCGCTGAACAGCCCGCCGAGGAGAAACTGGATGGCATGCGGATAGTACGGCCGGGCGCGCGCAAGCCACGCCAGCGGCCCGCCCGCTGCGCCGGCCCCGGCCAGATCGGCCCGCCCGGTCAGAATAATCAGCAGACCCAGCAGGCTCAGATAGAAGAGCAGGATGAGGTTGTCCAGCAGTCGATCGATCCGCGTCAGCGTGATCGTGTCATAGGTCACGCCGGTGAAAAAGAACACCACCGGCAGCAAGGGCTTGGCGAACGCGGCGCGGAGTCGGGTCAGCGGCAGCATTATGAATGTCTACCAGGTCACGGAAATGGAGGGAGAGGCGCGTAAGTCACAGGCATTCCGACGACTCGTTCAAGCCACACCGCCATTTCGTCTTCCGGAAGCGGCGCCCGATTCAGGCGGACTTCGAGTTGAAACCCGCCTTCCGCTCCGACAATGCCCACGATCGCCGACGCGTCGGTCCCGTCGGGAACCAGTTGCTGGGTTTGAAACTCGCAGAGGGTGGCATAGAGCCGGCCGGCCGGCGCGATGGCACGCAGCACTTCCGGCAATTCATCCAGCGGGCAATGGACCGAACAGCGATAGGCCGACCGGGCGCCGGGCGCCACCGCTTGGAATTCGTCCAGCGCCTCTTCTGAAAATCCGGTCAGATAGGCGCGGACACGGGCGGGCTCGCCGCCGCAGGTCGCCGCCAGCCGGCTGGCCGGAACGAGAAACTCGAATGCATCCGGTGAATTGTATTCGAACTGGCACGGACCGAACGCATCCGGCCACGAACAAAACAGCGGCATCCGGGTGTCGGCCCCCCGAAGGACCAGACTGTTTTTTTCGATCACCGCGTCGATCGGCACCTCGAGGACCGCGATCGCGGAGAGAAATGCGCGCTGGCGCTCCTCCAGCCACAGCGCGCGCCGGTCGTCGGCGCGCGTTTCGCCCGGCGTGACTACGTCGATTGTCTGGAGACGGACCCGGATGAACCCGTGCGTGTGGCGGAAGCCCAGCCAGAGCATGCTACGGGAATGATGCGTCGCCATCGAACCCGGCAGGCGCCAGGGATGGCTCACCGAACAGTAGGTCCCGACGGATTGATGCCGTTGGTAGACCGTGTGGTAGCCGCCGGCCAGCAGAAAAAAGTCGCCGTGCCAGCCGTCACGCAGATGGACCAGCGTGACATCTTCCGTCGCCCAGGGATCGAGGTGGTCGAAATCCTCCGGCGCGCGGACTTCCCACTCCTCGACATAGCAGATGACATCTTTGGCCGGCGCGGCCGGGATCAGTCCCTGCGCGGCCAGTCGCTCGGCGGTTGCGAGGATCTCGTCAAAGCCCAGGCTGAGCCTGGTTTCCCACCGCCGCTCGCGCATATCCGGCTTAGCCCATGTCTACCGGCCCTACTTCGTGAGCAAGGCCCGGTCCTGCACGCGAACATCCGCCAGCAGTTTGTCCAGATTTTCCTTGAGCATCCGGTTCACGAGTTCCTGGACTTCACCCGGCTTGAACCAGAACACGGCGTCCTCGCGCGACCCTTCCAGGTTAAGCCGAACGGTGCTGCGATCCGACGCATTG
>JAHKKL010000040.1 GCA_020027635.1 Gammaproteobacteria bacterium | reverse complement strand
AATTCGTCTTGCACTTCAGACTAGCAGCCGTACCGGGTGTCGGCCAGCTTGTTGCCTGCCTCAGAAAGCTAAGGTACCCGGGGTGTTATTCCCATCAGGCGCCGGTCTGCGCAAACCCGCCACCCAGAATTGCCAACCACGGGGATGCCCGTGTCGCTATTTAAGCCCGAAATTATTCCTTGTATATCAAAATAAATGTTTTTAATATCCAAGGATGATCGAGCGGCATGTTTACCAGATTGTGCAGGATGCGCTCGACCGCCAGGCGGCGGTCGCACTGATCGGGCCGCGTCAGGTCGGCAAGACAACGCTGGCGTTGGAGATTGCCGAAGCTCGCCCCTCCCTCTATCTCGACCTGGAGTCCCGTGACGACCGGGACAAACTCGCCGACCCTGCCCTGTTCCTGAAGCAGTATGAGGACAGGCTGGTCATTCTCGATGAAATCCATCGCACGCCCGAACTGTTCCAGACCCTGCGCGGGTTGATCGATGCGGGTCGCAGAAAAGGGCATCGCACCGGCCGGTTCCTGATTCTCGGCTCAGCCTCGATCGAGTTGTTGCGGCAGTCCGGGGAAAGCCTGGCCGGCCGGATCGAATATGTCGATATGGGTCCGTTCAATGTGCTGGAAGTCGCCAACAAGGGCAAGACGCTGGATAAGCTGTGGATTCGGGGTGGCTTTCCGGACAGTTTCCTGGCCAGGAACGACGTCGACAGCCTGAAATTCCGGAAGAACTTTATCCGAACCTACCTGGAACGAGACGTGCCGCAATTCGGGCCGCGTATTCCGGCGGAAACCCTGGAACGGTTATGGACCATGCTGGCCCATGGTCAGGGCACCCTGCTCAATGCCTCACGGCTGGCCTCCGGGCTATCGGTCAGTGCCCCGACGGTCACCAGCTATATCGACCTTCTGGTCGATCTGCTCCTGGTGCGGCGCCTGCGGCCGCTGCATGCGAACATCGGCAAGCGCCTGGTGAAGTCCCCCAAAATCTATGTGCGCGACAGCGGCCTGGTTCATGCGCTGCTCGGCATCGAGGACTATAACGAGCTGGCCGGCCACCCGGTGGTCGGCCCAAGCTGGGAGGGGTTCGTTATCGAGAACTTGCTGGCGGCTGTCCCGTCCCGCACGACGGCAAGTTTCTATCGGACCGCGGCCGGCGCGGAAGTGGATCTGGTGCTGGAGTTCCCCGGCCGAGCCGAAATCTGGGCGATCGAAATCAAGCGCGGCCTGGCCGCCCGCCCGGCAAGGGGCTTTTACAACGCTCGGGAAGATATACAACCCGCGCGGAGCTTTGTCGTGTATGCCGGCGAGGAACGCTACCCGGTAACTGAGGGTGTGGAGGCCATCGGGATCACCGATATGGTCCGGGAAGTTAGCCGCGTCGGGTGATGCCATCTCCTGCGTCATTCATCGACTTTTCCTCTGATATCTGATGTCCGTGGGTATCGTGATCAACATCCCGAATGAGCCGCGCCGACCTGCCCTGCGCCAATCATGAGCAAATGACTGGCGCAGGCAAGAGGGTATACCGCCGGCGGGCTGCCTGGTAAGGCTCTGACTGATTAAGTGCTTCCCGCGGTGCAAGGATACAAGGTAACCGGTCGGTTGGAATCGACCGGACCGGTAGTGGAGACGCCAGAATTGATTTGCATTGTCTTTGCCGAATACTATCTCCCCCAACCACTCCGCCTTGGAGAACCCAAGCAAGAAAGGCACTTTACCATGCACCCCAACTCACCTCAGGCCAATGGATGGGAATCCGCGCGTGATGAAGGTTCTCGTCTTCTCGAGCAAAGAAACTTCGAGGCCGCCATCGAGATCCTCCACGAACCCGTCCGATGCGATCCGAGCGGCCAAAGCCAGGCATTGATGGGGTTGGCCTGTTTTCAACGGGAGGACTACGAGGGCGCCGTCCGGAGTTACGCGGCGGCGCTGGCGCTGCATCCGGATCGAGCCGAGTGGCGCGAGATGTTGGCCAGGGCGCGGGCCAACGCCAGCGCCGAAATCCAGGTGCCGGTCCCGCCTGTTTATTACTTCGACCGCCAAACCTTGATCCAATCCGCCGCGCGGATTCCTGACGTCTTGCCCGTCCCTGCGCATCCCCGGCGCAAACTTGAGTCGGAACGGGCGCGCCAGGCCATCGGGAACGCCCTCGGAGCGGTCATTACCTTATTCGTCAACGTGGTCACGACCCTCTGGGGCGCGGTGGCCGGATACAAGGACCGGATCTGGACCAATTGGTATCGGCGATCCTTGACCTTGAGCATTCTGACCCTGGCTTATATGCGCGAGCGGCTGAACAAGATGAACCTCATGAACGCCTACCCGCCCGGAACCTTGACCGGCTTCCAGGAACCCAGTCAAAAACCACCGCCCGGGGTGACCCATTTTCGAACGGCGGACGGGAGTTGGAACAACCTGGCCAACCCGAAGGAAGGCGCCGCCGGCACGCGTTTCCTGCGCAATGTCAAGATCGAGGCTATCCGGCCCGAGACCGGCGAGAAGCTGATGACGCCCAACCCCCGGGAGATCAGCCGGAAACTGTTGAGTCGGGATGGGCCCATGAAGGAGGTCCCGTTTCTCAATCTGCTGGCCGCGGCCTGGATTCAATTCGAGAACCACGACTGGATCAACCACGGGGAAATCCTCTATCGTGACGTGCATGAAATCCCGCTGGCCCCCGACGATCCGGCCCGGGCCATCTATCGTCAATCGAAAATGTTCGTGGGTAAGACCCAGCCGGATCCGACCTACCTGGCCGGCCAGGAAAACACTCCTGTCACCTTCATTAACGAGGTCACGCACTGGTGGGATGGATCCCAGATTTATGGTAGCGATCTCAAAACCCAACTCCGCTTGCGCCGCTTCGTCGCTGGGAAATTGCGCCTGAACCCGGACGGAACTTTGCCCCTCGACAGGCAAGGGATCGAGGAGGCCGGGTTCAATCGGAACTGGTGGGTGGGACTGACCATCCTGCACACGCTGTTCGTCCGGGAACACAATTCCATTTGCGATCGCCTCAAGATGTCTTACCCGCAATGGGACGACAATCGGCTGTTTAATGTCGCCCGCCTGATCAACGCCGCCGTCATGGCCAAGATCCATACGGTGGAATGGACGCCGGCCATTCTTCCCAACCAAGGGCTCAACGCCGCGTTGAACGCCAATTGGTTCGGCATCTTGACCAACCTCTTCGATTACGGCAAAGACCGGAATACGCTCGCGACCATCAACATCAAGAACCCGGAGATGGGAGGTGTGGTCGGCAATCCCATCGATAAACACCGTCAGCCCTTTGGATTGACCGAGGAGTTCACCGAAGTTTACCGGCTCCACTCCCTGCTCCCGGAAACGCTCATCCTCAGGAAAATTGGAGCTGAGACGAGCGAGGAAATTCCGCTTCCCGCCACCCGCCAGGCCGGCTCGGCCAAGGTCACCGCCAAGTTCGGCATCGCGGACCTCCTCTCGTCCTTCGGTCGGCAGCAGCCGGGGCAACTAGTCCTCAACAATTTCCCGCGGTTTATGCAGGAGTTGAGCATCCCGGGCAATCCTCTCTTTGACATGGGGGCGGTGGATATTCTGCGGGCGCGCGAGCGCGGCGTGCCCCGTTATAACGAGTTTCGACGGCAACTGCGCTTGAACCCGATCCGCTCCTTCGACGACCTGACCGACGACCCGGCTCAGGTGCGGAAGCTCAAAGAAGTTTACGGCGACCAACCCGGGGACGTCGAGAACCTGGACCTCATGATCGGCACGCTTTCCGAGGGGCATCGGCCCACACACTTCGGGTTTGGCGAAACCATGTTTCAAATCTTCATCTTGAACGCAACCCGCCGCCTGCAAGCGGACCGTTTTTATACGGATAATTACAATGAAGAAACATACACCCGCGAGGGCCTAGACTGGATCGACACCGCCACTTTCAAAACCGTGTTGTTGCGCAATTATCCGGAACTCGGCCAGACCGGTCTGGCCAACGTCAGCAACGCCTTCGAACCCTGGGATACGGACGAACGCCTCGACCCGAGCCGGCATCCCCTGCGGGCTTACGACGAGGATCTGAAGCCGGATCCGTGGTTGGGAGACGACCACAAATAGCCCCTTCCATGAGTCCGAACAGTAAGCTTGCTCTCCGCGCCTGCGGGAGCGACCGTAGCTACAATCCCTGTAGGCAAAAAAAAGCCCCGCCTTATGGCAGGGCTCCTGTCCTGTGCGGGTATTACCCGGGCTCGCCTATTTTGGGATAACGTTGGTCGCACTCGGGCCCTTCGGGCCGCGCTCGGTATCAAAAGTCACCTGTTGTCCCTCAGCCAGCGATTTGAACCCGCTGGCCTGAATGGCGGAATGATGGACGAATACATCATCACTCCCATCAGCCGGTGTAATAAATCCAAAACCTTTGCTATCGTTGAACCACTTTACAGTACCTGTAGCCATTTTCCTTACCTCATGGATGAATGAATATTAGCATGCAGATTGTTTTTGATAACTCACGGGAGGATCTGCTGTATACATCGCGAGGAACTGCCGGAATCGCTACAAAATATCTGCTACCGGGGAACACCGTATATCATATCCGACCAAGAAGCCATGATTTTTATGCTAGATTAATGCATGTTAAGCATCCCCTACTCGCCTTGGCATTTCTCCCGGCAGTTAGCGGGATAGTCCCCAGGTCCTCAAGAACGAATAACCCCCCCCTCTCGGCTTCAGTACTCTGTAAAACATCGCCAGGACATCATTGACAAGGCTCTGGCGGCCGGATATGGCAGTAAGCGACGTCGTGCCCCACGGTTTTGTGCGGGGCGCTGCGCTGACTGCGGTCATGACTTTCTCGATGCACGCTCCGACAAACCATCCTGGATCGCGTGGTATTACTTGTGGTGGCCTTATGTGGTGGCCTTATTATGAGGATATCAACCTATCCTGACTCCCTAACATTTCACGTCCAAGTCGTGCAGAAATACTGCTTGCAATAATCCCTCAACAGCGTACTGTCAAAATGCCTGATTACATTAATCAGGTATTCCATTGCCACCGGCCAGCCGCCGGCGCGCAGACCCCAAGGAGGGGAGCCATGAATCACTATACGTAAAGGATTATACGTCCGGCTCATAGCAAAGGATCCCGCCGCTTCGCCGTTACGGCAGCTGTTCACCACCACGTAAACGACGCACCGACCTTATCCCCAGCTCAGTGAAACCCGCGTGGGTGTATCAGGGCAACAGAGATTATCTCAGCCAATTGCTCCATTGAGCGCTGCGATAGCGGTGCTCAGTGTTTGTATTCCCACGACACCACGCGTTATGCCGGAACCCCAATTACTGAATATGTTTAAGAGGGTGCCAGGACAATGAGTGCGATGGAAAAAAGACTCAGTATTGCCCTGCTGTTCACGGCAGGAGTCATCATTTTCAATGTTTACATGGTGCTCACGGGCGCAGCAGGTAATTTATATGACCACTTGCCCGGCACTTCGCCTCAGCCTGTGGCCCAGGCATCCTTTCAAGGGTGCATAAATTCACATGCGGCGGTTTCTCCAGACGGCATGCCAATCCATTCGTCCAAATTCTTGCCGGGGCACCTGATTATTCGAGACTTGTCCGACATGACAAGACTCTGTTGAAGTGAGTCGCTCGTGCCCATCCAGAAAGGGCGCGCACTGGGGAAGGAATTGTTTCGATGCTTGTGACATTGCGGCAAATCGTACAGGAAGTCAGCACCGCAACCCATCTGGATGACGCCCTGGACATCATCGTTCGCCGGGTCAAGGATGCCCTGCCCATCGATGCTTGCGCCGTGTATCTGACCGATGTGGAAAGCAATCACTACGTCTTGATGGCAGCGGATGGTTTTAATCCGGCGTCCATAGGTGGGGTCCGCATCGATCGACAGGAGGGCCTTCTGGGTCTGGTCGGGGAACGCCACGAGCTGATTACTGTGCCGGACGCGGCGGCTCACCCACGCTACCACCCGTCTTCCGCAACAGGAGAAGAGCGTTATCACTCCTTTCTCGGTGTACCGTTGATCCATTATCACCAGGTCCTGGGCGTGCTGGTGGCCTGGAAACGGGCACCTGGCCAATTCGATAAGGACGAGCTGACTTTTTTCGTCACGATTGCGGCGCAACTGGCGAAGGCGATCCACGACGCGGCGGCAGTCGACGAAGTCAGCAGGATGCTGAGCGGGGAGGTGCAGGGGGACGCCTTCATCCAGGGGATCCAGATGGCTGCCGGCGTGGCCATCGGCACCGCCGCACTGCTCGATCCCCTGGCCAGTCTGGAATCGATACCGGATCGCCCGACCCAGGACATCGATGCCGAAGAGACCAGCTTCAGGTCCGCGGTTGCCGCCGTTCATGAGGAACTGCGCGCCAGCAGCGAACGCCTGGCCGCTGATTTGCCCGGCGAGGTGCGCGCCTTGTTCGATGTCTATGCCATGTTGCTGGGCAGTGACGGCTTGGTGTCAGATGCCCTCGCGCGGATCCGCGCCGGCAACTGGGCGCCGGGGGCGTGGCGGGAAACCATTGCCGATCATGCAAAGGTCTTCGAACAGATGGAAGATCCCTACTTGCGCGTGGGTGCGGAAGACATTCGCGCGATCGGCCAGCGTGTCCTTGTTCAGCTCCAGGCAGAGGCCAAAGAGTCAAGACAGTACCCGCAACAGTGCATCCTGGTGGGTGATACGGTGAGCATAACGGAGATCGCCGCCGTGCCGGTTAAACAACTCGCCGGTATCGTCTGCATGCGCGGTTCGGCCCTGTCCCACACCGCCGTTATGGCGCGCGCCCTGGGCATCCCCGCCGTCGTGAGCCTCGCGCCCCTGCCCATCGGGCGTTTGGACGGCTGCGAGATGGTGATCGATGGTGACCAGGGGCGCCTCTACATAGAACCGTCACATGCCGTGCGCGCTGCGTTCCGGCGACTCATCGGGGAAGCGCAGGCGCGATCCGAACGGCTCATGGCGCTGCGTGACCTGCCGGCCGTAACACCGGACGGGTTCCGGCTGCCGCTGTATGCGAATATCGGACTGGTCTCCGATACCGTTGCCGCAAGAGACAGCGGTGCCGAAGGTGTCGGTCTGTATCGTACGGAATACCACTTTCTGTTGCGTGAAGCCTTTCCGCTTGAGGACGAGCAGTACCAAATCTATCGTGAGGTGCTGGAAGCCTTCACACCGAGACCCGTGACCCTGCGCACGCTCGACGCCGGCGGTGACAAAATCCTGCCCTATTTCCCCGTGGTGGAGGACAACCCGTTTCTGGGTTGTCGCGGGATCCGGTTCTCGCTTGATCACCCGGAGATCTTCCTTATTCAACTGCGCGCCATGTTGCGAGCCAATGCAGGTCTTAATAACCTGCAAGTCCTCTTTCCCATGATCAGCAGAGTCGGTGAACTGGACGAGGCCCTGGGGTTGTTGGCGCGCGCTTATCGGGAACTGCTGGAAGAAGGCCGGGCCGCGAATAAACTCCGCGTGGGGGTGATGATTGAAGTCCCTTCCGCCGTCTTTTTGGCAACCGCCCTGGCGGAACGCGTGGATTTTCTCTCCGTGGGGACCAATGATCTCACCCAGTACCTGCTTGCCGTGGACAGGAACAACGCGCAGGTGACGACTCCGTACGACAGTCTGCATCCCGCCGTCCTCAATGCCATCCACCAGGTCATCAAAGGGGCGCACCTGCGAGGCAAGCCGGTCAGCGTATGTGGCGAACTGGCGGGTGATCCGGCCGGGGCGCTGTTGCTTCTGGGGATGGGGGTCGATGCCCTGAGCATGAGCCCCGCGAGTCTTGCGCGCGTCAAACTGGTCATTCGAAGTTTCACGCTGCAGCGGGCGCGCTCACTCCTTGACGAGGCACTCGGAATGGAGGATGGATTTGCCATCCACCGCCTGCTGAATGGCGCGATCGAGGAGAACTAGGTTTCGACGGACAGACAACCAGCGTAGCCGGGTTTGGAGATACCGGACGCGGTTATTCGACGGTCGCGGGTCGGCGAATGTTCGTCAACCCGCGTAAGCAAGTGTCATTCCAAGGTTACGACGTGAGGGTTCTAGCCGCCACTTTGCAGCGCAGTAGCGGCCTTGGTGACGCCGACACGACGCACGCCCAACATGTAAGCGAGAAATTCGTGCGTGACATGAAACACGTTTGAGTGTGCCCGGTCCTGCGTCATCAAGAGCCAACGGGCGAGACGCGCCTCCACCACATGAAAGCGGGTGCAGGCGGCGGTTTGCGCGAGTTGGCCCATCATCACTGAGCCTTGGCCTTGAGTTGCAAAAATAAACGCTTCTAAGACACTGTCCATTTTTACCTTGATGACCTCAATACCCGCCAAAACAGCGTAAGATCATTGCGATCGACAGGTTACTGGCCTATTGGCTGAAAACCCGTGGTATGAGTTTTCGGCAAACACGGGGCATAAGGCCAGTGCTGCGCTGGGCACCCCGGGTGCGAGCGAGGAGAATGTCATAGTCATCAAAGAGTTCGGGGTTTCGGCGCGCACCCGGAATGCGCTGCGTAACGACCGGGATACCGAGTTGCTGCGCTCGGAGCTGTTCAGCATCGAGCAACTGAAGCGTCACGCGGTAACACTGGCTGGTCAGCATAGAATCGATCCGCGTCGGGGGCCGGACAGGTTGCTGCCACGGCTGGCGGACAATGCGCGCGTTCTGCTGGCGACGTATGACGTCGTCACAGCCGCAGCCAAGACGGGACAACGGATTTCACCGGCAGAGGCCTGGTTGCTCGATAATTACTATCTTATAGAGCAGCAGATCGGTCTGGCGCGTCGGCATCTGCCGCGCGGGTATAGCCGGCAGTTGCCGCGACTGGATGGTGGATCGTCTGCCGGTTTCCCCCGCATCTATGCTCTGGCGTTGGAGTTGATCTCGCACATGGACGGTCGTGTCGACAGCGACAACACCACCCAATTCGTCGCCGCCTACCAGAGCGTTGAACCGTTAAAGCTAGGCGAATTGTGGGCATTTCCGATCATGCTGCAATTGGCGCTGCTGGAGAACCTTCGCCGCGTTGGGGTGCGAATTGCCCGTCGGCGCGAGGAACGCGACGCGGCCATCACATGGGCAGACCGCATGCTCGTGACGGCCGAAAGTGAACCGAATCAGCTTATCCAGTTGCTGGCCGAGTTTGCCAATGCCGATGTGCCGCTGACCGCGCCGTTTGTGGAGGAATTTTACGCAAGACTCCAGGCGCAGGGGCCCGCTATGGCGTTCGTTCAAACCTGGGTCGAGCACAAACTACTCGAACAAGGGGTGACCGCAACGCAGTTGTCAGGGGCGGCCGCCCGAACGGCCGCGACCAACCAGATCTCTATCGCCAACAGTATCAATAGTCTGCGTTTCATCGGCGAAATGGACTGGAGAGATTACGTCGAGTCGCTCAGTGTCGTCGAACAGACATTGCGTGAAGACCCGACGGAGATGTACGCCAGCCAGGATTTCGCCACCCGCGACCGTTACCGGCATGCCATCGAAGACGTGGCTCGAGGTTGTACGCACAGTTCGTGTAGTGAGTTGGCGGTAGCACGCGCAGCCATTGTTCTCGCGCAGACTGCCGCGGAGCGATTGAGTACCAACGACCGCAGCGCGCATGTCGGATACTACCTGATCGATCACGGACGGCGCCTGCTGGAGCATGCGGTCGGCAGCCGTTTGTCGTGGAAGAGACGCGTCAGCCGGGCGAGCCGGCAATTCCGCCTGATCCTTTACCTCGGCCCCATCCTGTTGCTCACGCTACTTTCGACATCGGTCGTGCTGTTCTCGTTCGGCGGCTTCGCGCCGGGTGACGGGCGCTACTGGTTTTTTGCAATCACCGGCATCATCGGCGCCTCGGCGCTGTCCGTCCCGCTGGTGAACCTGCTGGTCACGCTCGTCCTGCCGCCTCGCGCGTTACCACGCCTGGATTTTTCGAAAGGCATACCACCGGTTCACCGCGCCATGGTGGTTGTCCCCACGTTGCTAAGCACGGCGCAAGATATC
>JAHKKL010000292.1 GCA_020027635.1 Gammaproteobacteria bacterium | reverse complement strand
GGTCTGCAGGACTACCTGGAAGGCGCCCGGGGACTGGCCAGCCTGCGCCGCGGTCCCGATCTCGTGGTGTCCTACCTCGAGCAGATGCCGCTGGTCGTGAAGGAGGTCGGGGAAGACGTCATCCGCGATGCCATCGGCGCGGCCATGAAGCTCTCCTCGATGACCTCCGGCGAAGTCATCGCGCTGATGTTCACCAGCCTGCCGACCGCGGCGCGGCGCCTCGGCGACGCCGATCTGTTGCGCAAGTACCTGCAGTTCGTCCACCAGCTCTCCGCCCGGGCGGCGCGCGGCCTGCGCCCCATGCTGAACCACATCGACGAGCTGCTCTCCAAGCTCACCCTCGGCGGCCTGCGCCGCTGGGCGAACTTCGGCGCCGAGGCCTACCGGCGCGACCTCAACAACCTGGTCAACTATTTCGACCTCAAGACCAACGACAGCCGCGCCATGCTCAAGCAGGAACGGCGCGGCACGCTGTTCATCGATATCCAGCGCAAGCTGAACTTCTATCTGCGGGCGTTCTGGGGGAGGGACTTCTTCCTGCGCCCGGCCGAGGCCGACAGCGCGAACTTCAAGGCCTATATCGAGGCGCACATCGTGCACCTGCCCGATGCGGTCGACGACATCGGCGGGATCAGGGGGCTGGAACTCTACCGCGCCATCGCCGCGCACACCGCCTCCCATCTGATGTACACCAGCGCCTCGCTGTCCGCCCAGGAACTGAGTCCCGCGCAGATGTTTTTCATCGGCCTGCTGGAGGACGCGCGCGTCGAGTACTGCGCCGTGCAGGCCTTCCCCGGCCTGCGGAAACTCTGGGGGGCGCTGCTCGACATCCGCTACGCGGCCAAGGCCGAGCACCCAACGGTCGCGGCGCTGGAGCGCCTGGCGCTGATGCTGCTCGACCCCGGCGTGCGCTGCGACGATGCGGAACTGAACGCGCTGGCGGAGAAGTTCCACGCCAACATCGGTGAGAACCGCCACGACAACCAGTTTTCCTGGCACCTCGGACTGGAGCTTTTCAACATTTACGCGGCGCGACGCGACGTGCCCAGCCTGCGCATCCTGGAGAGCATCCGCATCCCCTACCGCGACGACAACCGCATCGTCTGGCACTTCGAGGAGCTCTCCTGGGAGGGGGGCGCGGACTACCTGCCGGGACACCGCCCGCAGGTGCGCCGCAATGTCTCCGTCCAGCACGCCGTTCTGGCTCGACCAGGAAGGCTGCACCATCAACGAGCTGCTCGGCACCGAGCCGATCTCCGATCCCTACCACTACCAGGAATGGGACTATCAGGTGCAGTTGCACCGGCCCGACTGGGTGACGCTCTACGAGCGCCGCCAGCCCAAGGCGGACCCGGCGATCATCGACGACATCCTGATCGAGCATCGCCCGATCGCCCGCCGCATCCGCCAGATCATCGACCTGCTGCAGCCGGAAGGCGTCATCCGCCAGCGCAACCTGGAGGACGGCGATGAGATCGACCTCAACGCCGCCATCGACGCCATGGTGGCGATCCGCATGGGCCAGCAGCCCAACCCGCGCATCACCCTGCGCCACGTGATCAAGAGCCGCGATCTGGCCGTGGTGGTGCTGCTCGATCTGTCGGAGTCGACCAACGAGAAGGTCGAGGGTTCGGAGAAGACCGTGCTGGAACTCACCCGCGAGGCCTGCGCGCTGGTGGCCACCGCCATCAACGGCATCGGCGACCCGTTCGCCATTCACGGCTTCGCCTCCGACGGCCGCCACGACGTGCGCTACTTCCGCTTCAAGGACTTCAAGGAGAAATTTACCGACGAGGTGAAGGCGCGCCTCGCCGGCATGCAGGGCGGGTTATCGACCCGCATGGGAGCGGCGCTGCGCCATGCCGGCCAGCACCTGCTGAAACAACCGGAGCGCAAGAAGCTACTGCTGATCGTCACCGACGGCGAGCCTTCCGATATCGACGAGCGCGACCCGCAGCACCTGCGCCATGATACCAAGAAGGCCGTGGAGGAACTCTACAGCAGGGGGATCCTGACCTATTGCCTGACGCTGGATGCCGACGCCGATGCCTACGTCAAGCGCATCTTCGGCATGAACAACTACACCATCATCGACCAGGTTGAACGGCTGCCGGAAAAACTGCCGGTGCTGTTCGCGACGCTGACGTCATGAGAGATGAGGGGCTTTAGCGCCTGCGGGCAGAAGGACGTGCGGGCCTGGAATGAGTTGAGTTACACGCTACCCGTGTTGCAGTTGGTCAGGGCCAATGCCGGAGGCGTTAGTGACAGGGTGAAGGGCGCGGCTTTTTTGAGTGCGCTGAGTCCCAGGATATTGGTCGTTCTGCCGGGCATGACGGCCGCCTCGACATCCCGGATTACACATCCGTCGCCAAGTTTGAGGCTGGCAAGCCGGTACACGGGGACGACCGTTTCCGAACCATCCGCCATCACGGCGGCGATCTTTTTGACAAACACCACTCCCTCTTCGTGCATCAGCTGTCTGAGGGTGTCACTGTTGATGGTGACGTAACCCGATCCCGTGTCTACCAGGAAATCACTGACCACCCGTTCGTTGACGGACACGGAGACGTAATAGGTCGCGGCCCCCTTCTCGTGTATCGGGACAGTCGTGTCAACACCGGAGGCGAAGTTGCTGGCGGTGCCGAACAATGCCAGGGTGGTGCAGAGTGACAATCCGATGTGGCGTGCTTTCATAACCCGGTCCGGTAAAGTGGTTGCTGTAATTCTCTTACAGCAAAAACCGTACCTGAAAAAAAGTCTGAATGTGCACAATAAGTTATGGATTTAGTACCTAATAGTGTTGGGATAAATACACCATAATAGTGCGTAAAGGTCTTATTCTGCGCCACCATGGTGCAGGGCCGTGTTTTCCCTTTGCGGTCAGGGAAGAACCCGAGTCTGGCGGTATCATGACATCTGTAGCTTTTTCTCAGGGTGGCGTTGTGGATGTCCTAAAGCTCTTGCCACGAGGAACTATAATTAAAAATGAAACCTCGGTGAGGTTGATGGAATGCAGCGACGGCTCTGATTCAAGGAGCAGGAGGACGGCCATGAAAAGACCAAGCAAGATGCTGGGCAAGGCACTGTTGGCGAGTATTTTTTCGGCAGGATTGGGATTGTGTGCGGGAACGGCTGCGTCAGCCCCGATGGGCGATGGGATTGGCCATGTCGGCGCGACAACTTCGCTACGCTATGCGCAGCTGTATCTCAGCAAGGATAAGCCACCGTACGTCAGAGGCAGTACATACATGCAACAGGGCGATAAAAAGCCGCTGGAGAAGGGCGAGTTTGCCCGGTTCGAAGAAAAGCCTGCAGTTGCCACGGAGGAGCAGCGCCCCACGTACCGCTATGTGCCAGGAGGGAAACCCCCATACAAAAGGAACCCGTAACGTGACCTGAATACCGCCGGTGAGGCGGGCTTTTTACATGAGATGACCTGAGTAACGAGACTCAGACCTGAGTGGCAGATCACGATTTTTCTTGACAGTTGCGGGTTTTTTGTCCCTAACCCGGCAAACCGGAGCCAAAGCGCCGATCCGGGTTAGAGGCGTTAGCGATGTAACCCGACAAGCGAGTTTAGCCAACGGCCCAACATTTCTGGCGTGAGGAACTAACGTTCATGCCGTTCACTGCCGCCTGCCGGTGAACGGGAGAACCGTCGCGCTCGAATCACCGCCGGGGTCGCGCTGCTGTTTCGCCTCGTACAGGCTCAGGGCCTGCGGGAACTCGCTCATTAGCCGCCGGTGGGTGTCGTGATTTTCGCGGTCGTAGTAGACGATCTCGATCGGCACCGGGTCGGTCAGTGACTCGCGCGGGCTGGCTAGTGCCACTTCCCAGGCGAGCACGATCAGCCGTCCGCCGCGACCGTCCCTAACGGCGTAGCCCTGGTTGTCGACGAAGAGGATCTCCCCGCTGTCGATCACGGCCTGGTACTGCATGGTGCGTATGGGGACGAAGACGTGCGGGCGCGGGCAGCGGGCGAGCAGCAGGCGGCAGCGGTTGTAGAGCGACGCCGGCAGTGTTACCCGTTCCCGGGCGGTTTCCTCGGGGCGGAAAAAGATTTCGGTGGTGCTGCCCATGCCGGTGCCAGAGTAGCGGCGGTACCGGGAAAAGGCAAACCGGCGGACAGGCTCCTAACTCTCGGCGGTCATCGGGGCGGTGAGGCAGTCATCGCCATTTGCCGTGCAGGCCGGCTGGGAGTGAGGCACTTCCGCGAAGGAGAAACCACACACGTCCCTGACCAGTTCGAGCTGGGCGCTGGTGCGGGGGAACTTGCGGCAGGTGGGTGGCCTGAACTGGTAGGCGGAGCAATAGCTTTTGCCGTCCGTCCCGGTGCGCAGGAAAAAGCACGTGAACGGCAGCCGGCAGCATTCGCCGCACTGGTTGCAACTGCCGGTGCGGTGGCTCTCCACGGGAAGCAAGGAGGTCAGGGTGCGAGTCAGTTTCGGCAACATATCCAGTTACTCAAACGCCACGTGGCGGTATGTTCAGAATTCGGGCGCTGGCTGGAAGATCGTCTATCGCTGCACATCCGGGAAACGGCGGGTGACAGAGTCCGGGGATACACACCGGCGATGTCACTGGCGGGGCGGCGGGTTTGAATTCCATGCGAACGCCGGGTTCGCGGCATTATACGCCGAATTCTGACGCAGGTAAGGGGGAGCCTCTTCCAATGACAGATGAGCCTGAACGGGGGTCGTGATTCCAACGTGAAATGAGCCTGAAGGCGGTCGGGAGTTTGGGATCATCGGAGGATGATCGTGACT
>JAHKKL010000291.1 GCA_020027635.1 Gammaproteobacteria bacterium | reverse complement strand
GTCTGCTGCGGGAATTCGCCATCCAACACACCGGGAAAGGCGATGATATCCTGCACCTCGGCATCGCCCAGGTCCGTGTCGAGCGGGGTCTTGCCCATCACCCGCATCGCGTCCTCCAGACTCGTGACCGAATCGTTGTGGAAGTAGGGACGCGGCGTAGGTCAGATTGCGCAGTGTCGGCACCCGCCGCTGGTTCCGGTCGGCATCCTGCTTGGTGACCGTGCAGCGTCCCTCATCCGCCGCGAGATCGATCAGGCCGGGAATGAAGCGTTTAGCCATTTTCTTTCTCCTGATTGAATATCAAAATGACCCTTATACCTTGCCAACCTTCAGCCAAGATGAATCCGGTCGAAACAGGGACGGGGTAGCAATGATTTATCCGCCCGGCGCCGCGTTGCACCCGCCGAGCGTTCCATTGCAGTCACGTTCACACGTCTGTTCCCGATATGGTATTGCTTGCTAGAATGCGTTGCAGTGCACCGGTTGCCACGAGGCGGACAACAGAACGAGCGAAGTCTGGCCGCGAGGCGGAATTACCGGTGCTGGTGGGAATACACGGGTATCACACATGGACAGGGGGATGACGATGGACAGGCGTGCGATGGTACTCTTGCCGGGAGTGCTCGCGCTGGTTCTGTCTGCCATGCTATCCGGCGTCGCCGCGGACTCGGCAATCGACCGCTCGAACCCTGTCGCCGCGACCGACCCGTTTCCGCCCGTGCCGGGGCTGCGACCGCAGGTCGAGTTCTGGATCTACATCTTCACGCAACTGCGGCAGAACGAGGTGGTACTGCACGATGCGCAATACCCCCAGCTGCGCTACGAAGTCTTCACACTACCCGGAACGATCGACGAGGGACTGAACCGCGACCAGCTCGGCTTCCTCGACGCGCGCAAGGACCGGCTGGCCGACCACCTGGCGCTGCTCGAAGACAAACTCGGGCGGGGTGAGTCACTGAGCGAGGCGGAGCAGGAACTGCAGCGGCAACTGGAAGCCGTCGGCGGGCACGACGCCATTCACGATGCCGCACAACGCGTGCGCTCCCAGCGGGGGCTGCGCGAGCGCTTTCTCGAGGGCGTGCGTCGCAGCGGCCGGTACGAGGCGAAGATGCGCAGAATATTCGCCGAGGAGAATATCCCGCCGGATCTCGTTTACCTGCCTCATGTCGAATCCTCCTTCAACACCGCGGCCCGTTCCACCGCCGGAGCCGCGGGTATCTGGCAGTTCACGCGCCCGACGGGCCGCCGCTTCATGCACGTCAACGAGGCGCTCGACGAGCGCCTCGATCCGATTGTCGCTACGCGCGCCGCGGCGGCTTACCTGCGCTCGGCCCATGAAACGCTGGGCGACTGGGCGCTTGCCATTACCGCCTACAACCACGGCACTTCGGGGGTACTGCGCGCCTTGCGCCAGCACGGCGCGGATCTCGAGCGCATCGCGCGGGAATACCGTTCGGAGTCGTTCGGATTCGCCTCCCGCAATTTCTATACGGAATTTCTCGCGGTCCGGGAAATACTCGACCACCCTGGAAAGTACTTCGATGAGCCGGTGAAACTCGATGCGCCGGTACACTTCGAATCGCTGGTGCTGCCCCGGCCCGCGACCGCGCCCCGGCTCGCGCAGCTGTTAAGCACGGATCTCGCGCGGCTGGCGATGGTGAATCCCGCCTGGACGCAGAAGGCGCTGCGGGGCAAGGTCGCCTTGCCGGCCGACACCGAAGTCTGGCTCCCGCGGGGGACGCGCATCAGCCGCAGCGAGATCGGCGCGCAATTGCGCGCCGCCGAGCGTCACACCAGGACGGAGATCGCGGCGGACGAACAAGCGGAAGGCGGCGCGCACACGACGTTCTACCGCGTGCGCGCTGGCGACACCCTGGGGTCAATCGCCAGCCGTCAGGGCGTCAGCCTGCCCGCGTTGCGACGCCTGAACGGTATCCGCACCGACAGGAACCTCATCCACGTGGATCAGCGGTTGAAACTGCCGGGCAAAGGCGCGACCAGCCGCCGCGCGGCGGCACCAAAGCCCGCAATGCACATGGTGCGCGACGGCGAGAGTCCCTTCGTCATCGCGCGGCGCTATAAGATATCATTGTCTTCACTACTGGCTGAAAACGGACTCGTACAGGATGCGATCATCCACCCAGGACAACGTCTACGAATTCCCGCCGAAGCAACCCCCTGACAGGGATGCGGCAGATATAACCGGCCCTGCGCCCGAAGCGGTGCAGGCGGGGGAATCAGTGCAGGCGACACCGCCACGGCGGCGTGCGCGCTGGTATTTCCTGTTGCTGCTGGTAGGGCTGATCGCGGCGGTGTTCATCCTCGTCGAGGCCAGGACTTCATATTATGTGCAGTCCCGGGTGCTGCCGCGTCTGGTGGGTGATATGGGATTCGCGCCGGAGCCTGGCCCGAGTCCGCGCATTCTGTTCCCGACGAGCGGTCCCTACGATCAGCGTCTTGGTTATACACATCTCCCGCAGTGGATTGCCGATCTGCAGTCGAAGGGATATGCCATCACGGAACAGGCGCGGCTTTCGCCGCAGCTGGAAAGAACCATCGATATCGGCATCTTCCCCATCTATCACGAAAAGCAGCAGGCAGGCCTGGAGATCCTGGACCGGCGGGGAACACCTGTGTTCTCCAGCAGCTATCCGCGCGCCATCTATGAACATTTCGATGCGATCCCGCCGCTGATCGTCACGACCCTCTCCTTCATCGAAGACCGCGGCGCGGTGGATCCGACCCTGCCGCGCCGCAACCCGGCGATTGCCTGGGAGCGGCTGGGACAGGCGCTGGTAGATCAGATCGAGCAGGTCTTCGACCCTGGCCACAGCGCGGTCGGGGGCAGCACCCTGGCGACGCAACTGGAAAAATTCCGCCATTCCGACCGCGGCGTAACCCCGACGATGACCGAGAAACTCCGTCAGGTCGCCAGTGCCTCGCTGCGCGCCTATCTCGGCGGCCCATATACCCTGGAGGCGCGCCGGGAGATCGTCCGGGCCTATCTCAACGGCGTTCCGCTCGCGGCGCGGTCCGGGTATGGCGAAGTGCACGGCCTGCAGGATGGCCTGCGCGTCTGGTTCGACGCCGACCCGGGCGAGGTGAACCGGCTGCTCGGTTTCCACGCCAAGCCGCCGGAGGAACAGATGGAGCAGAGCGCGCTCGCCTACCGCCAGGTGCTGAGCCTGCTGCTCGCCCAGCAGCGCCCAACCTATTTTCTCGGACTCAGAGGCTTTTCCGTCCTTTCGGCGCGGGTGGACGAGTATGTCAGAGTGCTCGCGCAGGAAGGCATAATCGACCCCCCGTTCCGCGATGCCGTGCTGGCACAACGGCTGGCCGTCCCCAGCAGCGAGCTGGTCGCCACCACGCATGAGATGCGTTCCGCGAAAACCGCCTACATGATCCGCTCCCGCCTGCTGTCGCTGCTCGGCCTCAGGCATTTCTACGATCTCGACCGGCTGGATCTCAGCGTCGCCAGCACGCTCGACTACCCGGTCCAGCGGGCCGTGGCCGCGCGGCTGCTGGAACTCAAGGATCCCGGACAGGTGAAGGAGGCGAAACTGATGGGACACCGGTTGCTCGAGCCCAA
>JAHKKL010000290.1 GCA_020027635.1 Gammaproteobacteria bacterium | reverse complement strand
GCATAGAGACCCCAGTAAACCTCGGCCATGCGGGCATCGAGCGCGGCCATGACGCGATGTTCCCCGGTCTCGCGCATCGCGCCCAGTGCGAGGGTGGCCAGCGTGGACACGGCGACGACCGGAAGGCCCGCCGCAAAGGCGATACCCTGCACCACGCTGGCGGCGATACGCACACCGGTGAAGGACCCCGGGCCCCGTCCGTAGGCGATGGCATCGAGTTCGCCGACCGGCACACCGGCCTCGGCCAGCAGCGCGTCGATCATGGGCAGTATGAGCAGGGCATGCTCGCGCGGAGCGAGCGCATGGCGTTCGCTGATTTCCCCGTCGATATAAAGGGCGGCGGAACAGGCGGCGGTGGCCGTTTCGATGGCGAGGAGGCGCAACCCGGCCATGGGATCAGTGTGTCTCGCCACGCACTGAGGTCGCCGTCGCCGCGTGAACGTCATGGGCGAAAAAGTCGTGGATGTCCCGCACATTGCCGGTTCTCGGCATGCCGGGCAGGCTGTTCAGGAAGACCCGGCCATAGGAGCGCTGCCGCAGCCGCGGGTCGCACAACACCAGTACGCCACGGTCATCGACGTCGCGGATCAGGCGCCCCGCGCCCTGCTTCAGCGCAATCACGGCATTCGGCAACTGGTAATCCAGGAACGGGCTGCGGCCCTGCCGGCGCAGAGCCTCACTGCGCGCCTGGAGCACCGGGTCACCGGGCGAGGCAAACGGCAGCTTGTCGATGATCACGCACGACAGGGCGCCGCCGCGCACATCCACACCCTCCCAGAAACTGCTGGTCCCCAGCAGAATGGCATTGCCGAGGTGCCGGAACCGCGCAAGCAGATCCGCGCGCGGAGCGGAACCCTGCACCAGCAGCGGATAATCCACGGTTCCCTCGAGCAGGGCCGCGGCTTCCTGCAAGGCCGTATGGCTGGTAAACAGCAGGAACGCCCGACCCCGACTGGCGGCAAGCACCGCGCGCGCGCAGTCCACCACGGCTTGTGTGTAACGGCGATCGGCGGGGTCCGGCAACGCCTCCGGCAGATACAGCAAGGCGTTGTGTTCATAGTCAAACGGGCTTTCGAGCTGCAAGGTACGCGCCTTCTCCAGGCCCAGACGCGACGCGAAATAGCTGAAATTTGCGCCCACCGCCAGCGTGGCCGAGGTGAATATCCAGGCGCCCGGCAACCCCTCCAGCGCCTTCGTGAAAGCAGGCGCCACGTTCAATGGCGTCAGGTTAAGGCGAAAGGACTGGCGCTGGGTTTCAAACCAGGGGACGTACTCTCCCGACGGTTCCTCCAGCAAGGCGCGCAGACGCTCCAGCACGACCGTGGCGCGCTGCCGGCAGTTGTCCAAACCCTTGCCGCGCTCGGCCGCCGCTTCCAGCCGGCCTGCCAGCCGGGTAAACACCGTGGTCAGCTCCTGCATCAGTTCCGTCACCGGGCGATCGTCTCCGATATCCGCCCAGGCGGCGCGCCTGTCGGCTTGACCCAGGGCAAGCCGGATCCTGCGCAGTATCCCCTCGAGCTGCTGCGCGGTCTCCGGCAGATCGGACATATCCGCCGCCTCACGCAGGGATTCGATCTGGATGTCGCGGACCAGATCATGCAACTGATGACTGCTGATGCTGGTCCCGAAGAACACGGAAGCCACCTCCGGTATCTGGTGCGCTTCATCGACGATGATCGCGTCAACACCGGGCAGCAGCTCGCCGAACCCCTCCTCCCGCAGCACCATGTCGGCGAACAGCAGGTGATGGTTGATGACCACGACATCGGCCTCCATCGCCGCGCGCCTCGCCTTGACGACGAAACAATCCCGGAAAAATTCACACTCCTGGCCGAGGCAGTTATCGACGGTCGATGTCACCCGTGGCCACAAGGCGGAATCTTCGGGAATCTCCCCCAGCCCGGCGATGTCGCCGCGGCGGGTCCGGCCCGACCAGGCGCGTATCTGTTCCAGCTCATGCAGCTGCTGACGGGAGAGATAACGTCCCTCACCTGCTGTCAGCGCCAGGCGGTGCAGGCAGAGATAGTTGGACCGTCCCTTCAGCAGGGCCGTGCTGACCGGTGCATTCAGTGCCTCCCGTACTACCGGCAGGTCGTTGTGGAAAAGCTGGTCCTGCAGGTGGCGCGTGCCGGTCGAGATGATGACTTTTCTGCCGGAATGCACCGCTGGCAGCAGATAGGCGAAGGTTTTGCCCGTACCCGTTCCGGCTTCGACGATCAGCTTGTCGTGAGACTGGATCGCCGCGGCAACCGCGTCTGCCATCTGTTGCTGTGCGGCTCGCGGCATGAAACCGGCCACATGGCGCGCCAGCGGACCGGCGGCACCCAGCAATTCATGATAGTCGTGCATGCACTCAGGCACGGGGCCGGCAGGGTCAACGCGCCTGCAAGGCCCGTTTCTGCCTCTCGGCCGACTGCGCACCGGCCGTATCGCCGCGCTTGCGCCGCGCCTCGGCGATCAGGCCCCAGTTCCGCGCCTGCAGGGCGTAATTGCCGGACGCGAGGCTGCTGGACTTGGTGGCAAGTTGTTCGGCCTGCAGGGCATCCCCTTCGGCCAAGCGCACCGAAGCGAGGTGATGCCAGAGTATGGGATTCCGGGAATCGATCCGGATGGCGCGTTCCAGCGTCACGGCAGCGGCCTGCAGGTCACCGTCGTTGGCCTGCTGCTCGGCATGGCCCAGCAAGGCGACAACGGCGGCCGGCTGTTCCCGCGGCACCGGACGACTCTGTCCCTCCGGTAATTTCTGGTAACCACCGGGTGGCGGCACCGCTTCCCCACGGGCTGCCGGTGTCGGTCGTTCAGGGGCTGGGACACCCTGGTCGACCACGGGATGCGGTGTTCGAGTGTATGGCGTCGTCGTACAGGCCGTGCTTGATACGACGACGACCAATGTTAGACAGGCGATACGCGAATACAGGATCGAGGTCACTGAAACAACTCCTTGAACCAGTCAATGGGTTTTTGCAGGGGCAGGCCATTCTGCGCGCACGGAGCAACCGCAACCGGTCCACTGCCCTGTATGAAAGGCAATTCTACGCCATTCTCACAACCCTGATCGGCCCGCAGCCCCGTAGCCGGATCGATGCGGATAGTTTCAATACCTTCCACATCGGACTGCAATGGTCCCGAATCGCCGAGGTGGGAAAACAGGTCACGCCACACGAGCAGGGCGCCGCTCGCACCGCTCAAGCCGGTTGACTTGTTGTCATCCCGCCCGACCCAGACCACCGCCAGCCGGTCTCCCGTATAACCGGCATACCAGCTGTCGCGCATATCATCGGTGGTACCGGTCTTGCCGGCGATATCCATGTCCGCCGGCAGAACCTGGTACAGGGAACGCCCGGTCCCCACTCGCGCGGCATAACGCAGCGCCGTCGTGACGAGGTAGGCCGCGGCGGGGTTGATGGCGGCCGTGACTCTCAGGGGGTAACTTTGCAGCGGCGTGCCGTCGGCGGCCAGCACGGCACGTATGGCGCGCAGCGGCGTCTGGAAACCGCCACTGGCGATCGTCTGATACATCTGGGTAACCTGCAGCGGTGACAGTTCAATCGCTCCCAGCATGAGTGAGGGATAGGGATTCAAGGGCTGGTCA
>JAHKKL010000039.1 GCA_020027635.1 Gammaproteobacteria bacterium | reverse complement strand
CTCGATGATGGTCAGCAGCAATTTGCGGTCCTGGGCATCGAAGCCCTGCGTGTCCACGTTCAGCATTTCCATGGCCCGCGCGACGATCGCCGCGCTGATACGTCCATCCGCCATGACCTCGGCGTAGTCACGCCCGCGGCGCCGTAGGCGGTTGGCGATCCGCGGCGTGCCGCGCGAGCGCTGCGCCAGCTCCATCGCCCCGGTCGCGTCGATTTCGATGCCGAGTATCCCGGCGGCGCGGCGCAGGATGGTGGACAGGTCCGCCGTATTGTAGAACTCGAGCCGCTGCACGATGCCGAAACGATCACGCAATGGAGACGTCAATAATCCGGCGCGTGTGGTGGCGCCCACCAGCGTGAACGGCGGCAGGTCCAGCTTGATGGAGCGTGCCGCCGGTCCCTCGCCGATCATGAGGTCGAGCTGGAAGTCTTCCATGGCCGGGTAGAGAATCTCCTCGACCACCGGACTCAGCCGGTGGATCTCATCCACGAACAGCACATCATGAGTTTCCAGGTTGGTCAGCAGGGCGGCGAGATCCCCGGCGCGTTCCAGCACCGGCCCCGAGGTGTGGCGCAGGTGCACGCCCAGCTCGTTGGCGATGATATGCGCCAGCGTGGTCTTGCCCAGGCCCGGCGGGCCGAAGATCAGGGTGTGATCCAGCGCATCGCCCCGCTGCCGCGCCGCCCTGATGAATATATCCATCTGTTCAGAGACTTGCGGCTGCCCCACGTAGTCCCGCAACGACTGTGGACGAACGCTGCGGTCGATGAGCTCGTCATCCCTCGTACCGTGCGGGTTAACCAAGCGGTCGGCTTCGATCATAGGCGCTAAGTGTCGGCTCTCCCGCCGCACGAATCAAGCTATTGAACGCTGGCCTGCAAGGCCGTGCGGATGATCTCCTCGGAGGACAGTTCCGCCGTGTCGATGGCGCGCACCATGCGGCTGGCCTCCTGTGGCTTGTAACCCAGCCCGATGAGAGCCGTGACGGCATCCTCCAGGGGCGTGGCGGGCGGGCGGGCGGCGGCGACGCCCGGGCTGGACAGCGTAATCCCGGCGATGGCGTCCAGGCGGTCACGCATTTCCACGATCAGCCGCTCGGCCGTCTTGCGCCCCACTCCCGGCAGGCGCACCAGCGTCGCGGTATCCCCGGCCTGGATGCAGCGCGCGAAGGCGCCGGCATCCATCCCGGAAAGGATCGTCAGCGCCAGCCTGGCGCCGACGCCGTTGACGCGCAGCAGATGGCGGAAGAGATCACGGTCCGTGACCTTCGCGAAGCCGTACAGCAGATGGGCATCCTCGCGCACGGCCAGGTGGGTATAGAGGGTCACCACGCCGCCCGTGGCCGGCAGGTCATAGAATGTCGTCAGGGGAGCCTCCAGCTCGTAGCCGACGCCCTGCACCTCGAGCAGCAGGTGCGGCGGGCGCTTGTCGAGGATCGTGCCGCGCAGCAGTCCGATCATGCGGCCGTGCCCCCCGCCCGGGGCTGCAGGGCGGCGATGCGCTGGCGGGTCTGCCGGATATGACCATGGCAAATCGCCACGGCCAGGGCGTCGGCCGCATCGCTCGGCGGTCGCTCGCCGAGTGAGAGCAGCACACGGATCATGTGCTGGACCTGCTCCTTGGTCGCGCCGCCCCTGCCGACCACGGCCTGTTTGATTTCCCTGGCGGCGTATTCATCGACCGGCACCGTGCGGGTAACGCCGGCGCAAATCGCGGCGCCCCGGGCCTGGCCCAGTTTCAGGGCGGAATCCGCGTTCTTGTTCATGAACACGCGTTCAATCGCCATCTCCTCCGGCCGGTACTCATCGAGTATCCGGTTCACCCCTTCGAAGATCATTCCCAGCCGCGCGGCAAGCGCTTCACCCTGGATACGGATGCAGCCGCTCGCCACGTAACTCAGCCGTTGGCCGTCCTGGTCGATGATTCCGTAGCCGGTAACGCGCGACCCGGGATCGATGCCGATGATGCGGGTCATGCGGGCCGCTCGTACGTGTATGGCGTGTTGCGGATCATCATCACTGGCCGGTTACCGCAGAAACGCGGTGAAACATCAAAGACCCGTCGAATTATCCAATTTGAATCCACCGTGTAGGAGCGGGCTTGCCCACGAACGATAACGTCGTTCGGAGAACCGTTCGCGGGCAAGCCCGCTCCTACGGGAGAAAGATTCATCTTTCGATGCAGACTGAATCGACGCGGAATCATGCATTGCAACCCATGGCGCGAAAGACGGTCGATCGGCAATTGATCGTCCATGGAGTGATTCCCTGCGTTCTCTGCGGTCAATGCTTCACCCCAGTTGTGCCAGGATATCCTCGGAAATGTCCGCATTGGAGTAGACGTTCTGCACATCGTCGAGTTCCTCCAGCGTTTCCAGCAGGCGCACCATCTTTTCCGCCTCCTCCAGTTCCAGCGAAGTCGTGTTGGCCGAGCGCATCGTCACCTCGGCCTGATCGGTTTCCAGCCCGTCGGCCTGCATGGCGTCGCGCACGGCAACGAACTGCTCCGGATCGGTCAGGACGTCGATGGAACCATCGTCATAGGTGATGACGTCCTGCGCGCCGGCATCGAGCGCGACCTCCATGATCCGGTCTTCATCGCCGCCGGGCGGATAGCTCAGCACCCCGGTCTTGGCGAATTGATAGGCGACCGAACCGCCGGTACCGAGATTGCCGCCGGCCTTGGTGAAAGCATGGCGCACTTCCGCTACCGTACGGTTGCGGTTGTCGGTCAGGCAGTCGACCATGACGGCGGCACCGCCCGGGCCGTAGCCCTCGTAACGGATTTCCTCGAAGTGCTCGCCATCCTGCGCACCCGAACCGCGTTTGATGGCGCGCTCGATGGTGTCCTTGGTCATATTGGCCGTCAGGGCCTTGTCCACCGCCAGGCGCAGCCGCGGATTGGACGACGGGTCCGGGTCCCCGGCGCGCGCCGCCACGGTAATTTCCCGGATCAGCTTGGTAAACAGCTTGCCGCGCTTGGCATCCTGGGCATTTTTCCGGTGTTGTATGTTGGCCCATTTACTGTGTCCTGCCATCTTTGCATCACCTCATGACTTGCAGTGGGCGCATTTTAACACCGTGCGGAAGCAGAGTTATAGCGGGTACATGCACGCGCGAGCACCCCGCAGACCACCTGCGCACCCGACGTAACTTTGGAGACAAGGGCGCCTCGAAAAATCGGGATTGCCACCCGTAGGAGCGGGCTTGTCCGCGAACGGTTCTCCGAACAACGTTATTGTTCGCGGGCAAGCCCGCTCCTACAGCTAACATCGCCTCGCCGCGACAAGCAATAACAACCTTCGCCGACGCGATCACACCACGGGGCTGCCGGCATCGAAGCGGCCACGTTTCAGGAACGCGCATACTTGCCCGGCTACCCGCTTGGAGACGAGCAGCCCAATGTGCGTGGCATCGACGACGATGCAATCCTGCGCGCCCTCAATCAGTGTTTCCGCGAGGTTCACCACACCGTCGTTCGCACCGCTCAGACCGCCCATCAGACGCCCGATACCCAACGAGTACCTGCCGGCGATCACACCCAGCGACTGCCATCCCCGCCACTGAGGTCCACCGCCCAGCAGGCCCTGTTCGCCGCTGCGACCGATCAGCCAGCGCAGTAGCCGGCGTTGGTGGATACGCCGGGCGACGGCGCTGCCCCGGACCGGGCTGCCCAGCAGCACGATGCGGCCGTTGATCAGGCCAGGATTGTCCTGCAAGGCCTGCAGGATCACCAGGCCTCCCAGACTGTGGCCGACCAGGTGAATCTTGTCTGCGTCGATCCGCCGTACCCTGCGGGCAAGGCGCGCCGCGTTGTGCCGGACCGACCGGCGCACGGAACGGTAGTTGAACAGCCGCGTCCGGTAACCGCAACGACGCAGCCGCCGGGCCAGCAGCACCAGTTGCAGGCTGTGCACCCAGATGCCATGGACGAGGACGACGGTTTCGGGCACGGGTGCGTTATCGGCTGTCATACCGATCGGATATGTGCATCATGAACTGATACAAACCGCAGCAGCGCTTCCCGATCAGTCCAGGAGGCGGCGAGTGCGGCGGCCGCGGCGAGCGGCAGCCAGCGGTACTCGCGATGTTCACGCGGGTTCAGTGTCACCGCCGGACGGCCGGCGCATGCGACCCGGAACACATGTTCAAGGTTGGTCGTGACATCCGGCGCATAGCGCCTGCGCCAGGCGGGATGAATGGGAAAGCGGTTCGATACCCGGCAGTCGACCGGCTCCAGATCGATGCCGGTTTCCTCGCGCAACTCACGCCGCGCCGCGGCCGACGCCGTTTCACTCCATCGCAGCGAGCCCGTCACTGACTGCCAGAAATCCGGGGGCTCAATGCGCTGCAGCATGAGGACCTCATTCATCGCCGTGAAGACGATGATCAGTACCGATTCCGGCCGTTTGTAATGCGGAGGTTCCAGAACATCCTCACTGCCCGTACGCGGAGGGAATAGACCTATCCCTGCATCCGCGCCCGAGCGGGTTATTCACTTCTCACTTCTCACTTCTCACTTCTCACTTCTCACTTTTTACTTTCCCATGAATTTCCGTGTTCTTCCGTGTCCATTACACCGGTGCGCACGGCGCACCCTACGATAGTTGCATTACTATATTTCCGTGTTCTTCCGTGGATTCCGTGGCCATAAATTCAAACTGGTCAAGCAGAAGGCAGCCGGTCAACTCTCGAGCGACGGCGGCTTGCGCAGATGGATGCCGAGTTCGATCAACTGACCGGTGGCCACGGGCGAGGGCGCCTGGGTCAGTGGACAGGCGGCCGTCTGGGTCTTGGGGAAGGCCATCACTTCCCGGATCGAGGCGGCGCCGGTCATCAGCATCACCAGACGGTCGAGGCCGAAGGCGATACCGCCGTGCGGCGGGCAACCGTATTTGAGCGCATCCAGCAGGAATCCGAACTTGTCGCGGGCTTCCTCCTCGCCGATGCCGAGCAGCTTGAACACCACCTGCTGGATATCGCCGCGGTGGATACGGATCGACCCACCGCCGAGCTCCGTCCCGTTCAGCACCATGTCGTAGGCCCTGGAGAGGCTGGTCGCGGGATGTTCGGCCAGCAATTCGGCGTCATCGATATTCGGCGCCGTGAAGGGATGATGCAGGGCCATCCAGCGGCTGGTCTTCTCATCCCATTCGAACATGGGGAAATCAACCACCCACAAGGGTTTCCAGTCACCCGTCAGCAGTTTCAGGTCATGCCCCAGCTTGACGCGCAGGGCACCCAGCGACTCGTTGACGATAACTGTACGGTCCGCACCGAAGAAAATCAGGTCGCCGTTCACGACGCCGGTGCGCGCCACGATGGCCGCGACAACTTCATCGGGCAGGAACTTGAGGATCGGCGACTGCAGCCCGTCGCGCCCCGCGCCAGCATCGTTGACCTTGATATAGGCCAGTCCCCTCGCGCCGTACTTGCCGACGTAGTGGGTATAGTCATCGATGTCCTTGCGGCTGATCGCATTGCCCCCCGGAACCCGCAGGGCCGCGACGCGCCCCCGCGGGTCATTCGCGGGTCCGGAGAACACCTTGAATTCGACGTCCTTCATGATATCGCCGAGATCGATGAGTTCCAGCGGGATGCGCAGGTCGGGACGATCGGTGCCAAAGCGCGCCATGGACTCGGCGTACGTGAGGCGCGGAAACGGGTCCGGCAGGCTGACGCCCAGCACCGTCGCGAACAGCTGGCGGATCATGGTTTCCATCAGGGAGGTGATGGCGTGTTGATCCATGAACGCGGTCTCGATGTCCAGCTGGGTGAACTCCGGCTGGCGATCCGCCCGCAGGTCCTCGTCGCGGAAACAGCGCGCCACCTGATAGTAGCGGTCCAGCCCCCCCATCATCAGGAGCTGCTTGAACAGCTGCGGCGATTGCGGCAGGGCATAGAACTCGCCGACATGGACGCGGCTCGGCACCAGGTAATCGCGGGCGCCCTCGGGGGTGGAGCGCGTCAGTATCGGGGTCTCGACATCGACAAAGCCGTGATTGTCCAGAAAGGCCCGCAGGGTGCGCGTGATCCGGGCGCGCAGCCGCAGTTTTTCCTGCATCTCCGGACGCCGCAGGTCGATGTAGCGGTAGCGCAGCCGGGTTTCATCCTGCACGCCCTCTTCATCGAGCTGGAAAGGCGGCGTGTCCGCGGCATTCAGCACGGCAAGCCCCTGACCCAGCACCTCGATCTCGCCGGTCGGCAGATCCGTGTTGACCGTCCCCTCGGGCCGGTTCCGCACTCGCCCCCGCACCTGAAGGACGTATTCATTGCGCAGGCGCTCCGCGGTCGCGAAGACTTCCGGCGTGTCCGGATCGAACACCACCTGCACCAGTCCGGTATGATCGCGCAAGTCTACGAAAACCACGCCGCCATGGTCACGCCGACGGTGCACCCAGCCACACAGGGTGACTTCCCGCTCGAGATGCGTGGTGTTCAGCTCACCACAGTAGATGCTGCGCATGCAATGGAATTCCTGTGAGTTTCAGGGGCGAACGGCATGGTACGAGGTCGCCGCAGCCGGTGCAATACGGCACCGGACCCGAATGGCACTCACTTAAGCGTTTTTGAAAAGCGGTAGCCTGGGTTGAACGGAGTGAAACCTGGGTTTGCGGAGTCCATCCCTGGACTCCGCCTACGGGCCAGCCTGCGGCTGTCCAACATCACTCCCGGCGATGTTGTCGCTGTCGCTCAACCCAGGCTACCTCCTTTAAGTAAGCGCCATTCGCACCGGACCCCGGTTGCCGGCCTCAACTGCCGGCGGTTTCCTTCTTGGCGGCGGTGCCTGCGGTCGTGTCCCCGCCCTTCGGTGTGCCGGCGGCGGCGCTGTCTTTCTTGTCCGACTCGACGACATTCTTCTTGCCGCCGGTCTTGAAATCGGTTTCATACCAGCCGCCACCCTTCAGCCTGAAGGCCGGGGCGGAAACCAGTTTTTTCATGGCGGGCTTGCCGCATTTGTGGCAGTCCGTCAGGGGTGGATCACTGATCTTCTGCAGTGTTTCGAGATAGTGCCCGCAGGCTTCGCAGCGATATTCATAGATAGGCATATCAGGTACTTCCGTCCGGTATCTTCCCATTGCCACCAGGCCGTCCCGGCAACAACCGCCGCTATTATAGCGCCCGCGCCGGGACCGCTGTCTACGTCCCGCGGCATGACAAAACACAACGCGACAAAGGGTTTGCGTACGGTTTCGCGGGTGACGTGATTCTGTGACAATACGGCATCGCAACGGCCAGCCAGGAATCTCCCGACAGCACATGCATACCCGCCAGACCACTCTTCCCGGCAGCGCCGGCGCGGACATGAATACACTGCGATCGCTGGTGCCGTTCCTGTGGAGGTACCGGGGTCGGGTGCTGCTCGCCCTGCTGTTCCTGGTGCTGGCCAAAATCGCCAACGTCGGGATCCCGCTGGTGCTCAAGCACATCGTCGATCAGCTCGACGCCTCCGGGGGGAAGACACTGGTGCTGCCGCTCTTCCTGCTGATCCTCTACGGGGTGCTGAAACTGGCGGGTTCCCTGTTCAACGAACTGCGGGACTCGGTTTTCGCACGGGTGCGCCACGGAGCCACCCGCAGCGTGTCGATCAAGGCCCTGGAGCATCTGCACAGGCTCTCCCTGCGCTTCCACCTGGAACGCAAGACCGGCGGCCTGTCGCGCGACATCGAGCGGGGTACGAGCAGCGTCAGCTCACTGCTCAACTACATGGTGTTCAACCTGCTGCCCACGCTGGTGGAAATTCTCATGATCGCCGGCATCCTGCTGGTGCGCTATGACGCCTGGTTCACCTACATCACCGTCGCCTCGGTGATCGCCTATATCGTTTTCACCATAAAGATCACGGAATGGCGCATGCAGTACCGGGTCACCATGAACACGCTGGACTCCAGGGCCAGCAGCCAGGCTATCGACAGCCTGCTGAACTACGAAACGGTGAAATATTTCGGCAACGAAGCCTTCGAGCTCGAACGCTACGACCATTCCCTGCGTGGCTGGGAGACCGCGGCGGTCAAGAGCCAGACATCGCTCTCGGCGCTCAATTTCGGCCAGTCCGCCATCATCGGCATCGGCGTCACCCTGATCATGATCCTGGCCGCCCGGGGCGTCGTGACCGGCAGCATGACGCTGGGGGATCTGGTGCTGGTCAATGCCTTCCTGTTGCAGCTGTTCATCCCGCTGAATTTTCTCGGCGTCGTCTACAGCCAGCTGAAGCACGCCCTGACCGACATGCAGTTGCTGTTCAGCGTGCTCGAGCGCGAGCCCGAGATTACCGATCGGCCCGGCGCCTCTGCACTCGCCATCGGCGAGGCGGAAGTCCGCTTCGAAGGCGTCTCCTTCGCCTACGAGCATGACCGGCCGATCCTGCATGACGTCAGTTTCACCATTCATCCCGGGCGGAAGTTGGCGGTGGTCGGTCCAAGCGGCGCCGGAAAATCCACCCTGGCGCGGCTGTTGTTCCGCTTCTACGACGTCTCCGCCGGACGCATCCTCATCAATGGGGAGGATATCCGTTCGGTCACCCAGGAAAGCCTGCGGCAGACCATCGGCATCGTTCCCCAGGACACGGTGCTGTTCAACGATTCGCTGTACTACAACATTGCCTACGCGAGGCCGGGGACGGAACGCTCCGAAGTCGAGCACGCCGCACGGCTTGCGAACATCCATACGTTCATCATGTCGCTGCCCCGGGATTACGACACCGTGGTCGGGGAACGCGGGCTCAAACTCTCCGGCGGGGAGAAACAGCGCGTTGCCATCGCCCGCGCCATCCTGAAGAACCCCAAGATCCTGGTCTTCGACGAGGCCACCTCCAGCCTGGATTCCCATTCCGAGCAGCAGATCCTCGATGCCCTGCGCCGGGTGGCCGCGCATCACACCACGCTCGCGATCGCCCACCGTCTGTCCACCATCGTGGATGCCGATCACATCCTGGTCATGGACGGCGGCCGGATCGTCGAGCAGGGGACGCACCCGTCACTGCTCGATCACAAGGGTTTTTACGCCAGGCTGTGGGCGCTGCAGCAGGAGGAGAAACGCCACGAACTCCCGGCGGAGTCGGCCGCCGCGATGCTGGTGTAGCCAGCCGTGATTACCCGAGCCATAACGCAGGAACCCGCCAACAGGCGGGTTCCCGGAATCGGCAGTGAAAAACCGGCTCAGAAGTTGAGACGCACGCCTGCGAAGATATCGGTCACGTTATCGTCGTTGAACTTGCGCACGCGCGTCCGGAGAGAGAACTGCTTGTTCAGGGCGTAGACCAGGCCGAGGCTGTAACCGGTATCTTCATAGTTATCGGTATGCACCCGCACGATGGAGGGGGTCATTTCCAGTTTCTGCAGGGCCTGAACGCGACCGCCGAATTCCAACTCGTAACCTCTTTCGCTGTTATTGCTGTCGCCCGAGTTTTCATTGTCAATGAAACTCGCCGTGCCGGTGATATCCACTTTTTCATGGACCGGGTAATTGCCGCCCATCCCGATCCTGAAGGAATCGATATCGATATTATCGTTGTGACTGCCCTTCACACCATCAGCCCACAGGCGGGAATAGCCTGCCTTGAAATGCACATAATCCATCGCGGCGATGGACAGCTCCGCGTTGGCGCCGGAGGCATCAACTGGATCGGAGTTGAGCTTCATATAACCGAGTTCGGCGTAGGAATAGTTGAATCCCGTGGCGCTCGTACCGTGTGAAACCGCCGTCAACAGGACGCATCCCAATGCGGCAATGAATCGACTCTTTATCACCTGACTCCTCCTGTATTTTGTTCTGACGCCATGATGAAGCTTGCAAGCACGGCGATACTAAGAAATAGCGGACGCCGATACAAGCACTTATCGCGATCTCCCGGGGTCGCCAGGTGTTTTTGGCAACGCCCAGGGGAGCGGTGAAACTTCCCCGCCAGGGGACATCCCTCAGGTAGACAATAACTTAGAGAAGCTCCAATGAATTGGAAAGGTATTTGTCATTGCGAGCGCAGCGCGGCAATCTCATGATTTAGGGAAGCTCTGATCAAGTCTCCCGTTCGCCCTGAGCTTGTCGAAGGGTGAACGGGAAATGCCATAAATGTCAGGCGATTTGTCCGTTCATGGTTCG
>JAHKKL010000038.1 GCA_020027635.1 Gammaproteobacteria bacterium | reverse complement strand
GGATTCCGCGATACCTGACAGGGTATGCAGCGCACGGTAGAGCGGCTCCGTGACATGACAGGCCACATCACGCTGCTCGCAGTCATGGATAAAATCCTGTATCGAATTGAGGTGATCGCGGCATTCCCGGCCGAAGATATCGAGCAGCTCTCGCTCGCCCTCGTGGATATCGGACACCGAGCGGCTTGCGTCACCCGCCGGCGGCTCTGCTATGGTGCTCGCGACACCGGGAATGGACGCAGCGATGCTCTCGCCCCGCGCCAGCCACTGCGCGGACTCCATTACCGCTCGGAAACCGGCTGCCGGTTCGGGTCCGCCGACGACCTGGCCGAGAAGTTCCGACAAGGGCATGGATACCTGGCCGAGAAACGCCATGAGTTCCGCATCTACCTCGATCGAACCGTCGATGACACGATTCAGAAGCGCCTCGATCGCCCAGGCGAACTCGCCGACGACCATGGCGCCTGCCATGCGGCCGCTGCCCTTGAGGGTGTGGAATGCCCGGCGTACGGTTGCCAGCGCCTCCAGATTGCCGGGGTTGTCGAGCCATTCCGGCAGGCAGACTGAAATCGCCGCCACCTGATCAGCGGCTTCCTCCATGAATATCTCGACGATCTCCGGGTCCGCCTCCACGGAGAGTACCGGCAGTTCGGATACTGCCGTCACATGCACTGCCCCGGCGGCGGCACTGATATACTTCTGCTCCACGGGTACTGCTTGCGCATTGTCAACAGCGTCAGCCCACTCTGGAGGGCTCGCGGCGGCGGGCGCCACGTCCGTGGGGTGAGCGGACCGGCTCGTCCCGGATACCATAAGACTGACCGCCTGCATGACCAGACCGTTGACATCGGCCCGCGGTGCGGGGCCTCCCTTGATCTGTTCCAGTAATTGCGACAACGGGCCAGTCATCTGCGCCAGCAACTCATGATGCTCCTCACCGGTCCCGGCCATGCCGTCAATTAGCTGCTTGAGGAGACGTTCGCAGACACAGGCGAATTCACCCAGGGCCAGGGCGCCGACCATTCGTCCACTGCCCTTGAGGGTGTGTAATGCCCTGCGGATCGTTTCCAGTATCTCGCCATCTCCCGCACCCGCTATCGCCTTGGGAAGGAGGTCGTCAAGCAGGCTGATTTCTCCGGCGGCCTCCTCAAGAAATATATCGAGTATCTCCCTGTCTACATCATCGGCAATGACCTGCAGTGCGGTAATTGCAAGTGGTTCCGCCACGGCGGAACCACCGGCGGGAGAATTCGTGGCTGCAACAGTTTGCCCCGCGTCAGGCTGCGCCCCGGCAGGCAGTGGTGAATATCCCAGTTTGTGGAGACTTTGCTCTGCGACATCGAGCACCATGCCGCCATAGACGGGGCCTTCCTTCAGCTCCTCGACATAATATTCGATACTACAAATGGCATCGGCAAGGGTATCCAGCTGCTGATCTCCGGGAACCTGCGCACCTGCAATCAACTCCCGCGAGACGTATGCGCAGACCTGCGCGACCAGTGCGGCGGCGCGCTCCTCCCCCGCCAGCAGCAATCCTCCCCTAACATGATCGAGCTGTAGAGGGACGTCGGCGATCACGTCGCGCGTACCTGGCATCCTCAGATAGTTATCGATCCGCTCCCTGGCGCCAGTCATGTCTGCGACGACCTCGCGGATGACGGCCTCGAGCCCCTGTCTGTAGACGAGATCTTGGGTGGTGCGCGGACAGACAAGGGCCGCATCGCCGGTGTAGATCTCGCGCAGCACCGCCTCAACAACCAGCAAGGCATTTGCCACCTGCATCAGCCCGGATTCCTGTATGGACTGTCCGCCATCGAGCATCGTGCGGACAAAACGCTCCTGCTCCGCCAGTATGCGGCCCGCATCCTCCAGGCCGATCATACCAACGGTATTCCCCAATGCATGCAAGTCTTCGGCGATGGCCGCCAGATCCGATATTTCGCCCATACCGGAACGCATGAAACCGTCGAGCCGCGCCTTGATCTGGTCAATCCGTTCGCACGCGCTCGCTGACACACTGCTGAACAACGCCTCATTGCACCCTGCCAGACTATCCGTAGCCGCAAGCCGGTCTGACTCACGCGGTGCGTAGATATCCCTGATGTCCCCGACGCGGCCCGCAGAGGTGTCTGACTGCAGGATAAGGAACAACAGCTGCCTCAGCAGATCTTCAGGGATTGTTCCTGAAAATGCCGTCTCCCCGACTTCGATCAGTCGCTTGAGCTGGCGGTCGATGCGCCCGAACAGCTGCTTGATTTCGGTGGATGCCGGCAGAGCCCCCCGCGTCAGCGCCTCGGCAAGACCGGCGCTGAACCACCACAGGCGCGCCACCGACTCGTTCTTTGAGGCCTGCTGCAGGGTTGCCAGGACTTCATGAAGTTTTTGCAGACCGCTGCTGCTCCTGCCCCCGCGGTACCACTCCACAAGTCCCGCCTGGAAGCGTTGCCTGTAGGTGTGCGCAAGCTCCTGCACATCGGGCAATCCGGCAAGCAACCGCGAGTTAAAGCAGGCGGAGGGGACGGGTATGGTCAGGTCGGGAGTAAATACAACGCTCTCCGGCAGCGGCTCCTCGCCGCATAAGGCGCGCAGACGGTTAATGAGCGGCAACAGCACGACAGGTGTATCGCGCCGCCCGCGGCCAAGTCGCGACAGATAGTCCGGCAGTTGAATGAAGGCCTGCATCAGAGCTTCCAGGGTCTCACCCGTCGGTATAATCTTTCCCTCTACCAAAGCATTGATGGCTGCTTCCATCTCCGCCGCCAGCCGATCCGCCCCCCGCAGATCGACCATTTGCATCGGACCTCGCGCCTGGTGCAGGTTGGTCATGCACTCCTGCAAGGGCTTTGTGTTTCCCGGGGTCTCCGCAAATTCCTCAAGGCACTGGCGGGCCTGTTTCAATTTCTCGTTGAGTTCATGTCTGACCCAGTTCAGGGCGGTGTAGTCGATCGCTTCGCTCATCATTTTTCCCGTCAGTCCGCCTCGGAATCCCTAAGCTCGAGATCACAGACAAACCTGGTGCGTGGTCACAGATATCCTCGGAACACGGGGTGCGCGTCCCCGCTTGGTCGGCAAGGGTATCACGTCGTCAATGAGGCAGCTTGAAACCCGCAACGGATTTGTCGAGATCCTGCGCCAGCCGGGCCAGATTACCGATGGATTGCGACGTCCGCTCCGTACCGGCGGCAGTCTGTGTCGTTACATCCTGGATCCCATTCATGGTCTTCGAGATCTCCGCCGCCGCCGCCGCCTGTTGCCGGGCGGCCCCCGAGATGGTCTGTATCAAACCGGCGAGCTGCTCGGAAACGCTTTCGATCTCCTCCAGCGCACCGCCGGCATCCTCCGCCAGCCGGGTACCGTTCACTACGCCCGAGGTACTCTTCTCCATGGAGATGACCGCCTCGTTGGTATCCGCCTGAATCGCCTTGACCAGTGCCTCTATCTGCTTGGTCGCGTTTGCGGAACGCTCCGCCAGTCGTTGCACCTCATCTGCAACCACCGCGAAACCACGGCCCGCTTCTCCCGCCATGGCTGCCTGGATCGAGGCATTCAGAGCCAGTATGTTGGTCTGCTCGGCGATATCGTTGATAAGTTCGACGATGTCGCCGATTTCCTGGGAACTTTCACCAAGCCGCTTGATGCGCTTGGATGTTTCCTGGATATGTTCGCGGATCGTCCCCATGCCTTCCATGGTACGTTTCACGGCATTACCGCCATTCTTGGCAATCTGGACCGAGCGCATCGCCACCTTGGAAGACTCGCTTGCATTGTCCGAGACCTCATCCAGGGAATCGGTCATGGCATTCATTGCGGAGCTGGCATTGGCTATGTCGTTCGACTGCTTCTCGCTCGCCCGGGACAGTTGCTGCGCGATCTCCTCCGTCTCGTGTACCGCCGAGGAGAGCTGCCGTGAGGTCACGTTGATGGTCTTTACCAGACCCCGCAGGGAGTCAACGGTAACATTGATCGAGTCGGCGATCGAACCGGTAAAGTCCTCGCTCACCGTGGCGCGCACCGTCAGGTCACCCTCTGCCAGGTCACCCATCTCGTCCAACAGCCGCATGATGGCTTCCTGGTTCCGCGAGTTCTCATCCTCGATGACCTTGCTGCGGCGTTTCTGGCTGCGCAAGGTCTCGAAACCCATCCAGAACAGGATCAACAGTGCCACCGCACCCAGCAGATAGGCCAGTTCCATGGAGACAAGCCGGCCATCCTCGGTTCCGACGTAGGCATCCTTTAATTCATCCGTCGCCTCGAGCAGCCGCTCACCCTCTGCGGAAACGGATCTCGCCGCCGCCTGCGCGCTGACCAGCTTCTTGGTATTTTCTGCGACGGTCCCGACATGATCACTTACGCGTCCGAACAGCAAGGCAATCTGGCGCAACTTCGACTGTGCCGCCTTGTCGCTCACCGCCTGCATACCGCCGCGGCCATGCATCATCCCATCGAGAACACGGCCAAATTCGGCGGTATCCTTCGCGAAAGCCACCACGGCCGCCTCGGCATCCTCACCGGTCATGACTTTCTTGATATTGTTCACGATGCGCTGGCCGAGCACGGACTGACGGCTCGCGAGACTTACCTCTGAGGCACTTGCTCCGTTCTCCACCAGGACTCCGGCTACTTCCTCGGTATTCTCGAGCAAGTCAGGCATGACCTCGCCCATCACCTTTGCCGTCCCGGCTACTGCCAAAATCAGCTCCTTGCCGTTGATGACCACCTCAATATCGCGGCTGATACCGTCCCAACTCGTTTCGAATACCTGAAATGCATCGACCAGGGGGCCGCCCTTTACCCCGGCTCCGGGGGTGAATTCCGCACGCTGAGTGGCCAGAATCTTGACGAAGCGCTCCTTTGCCAGGGCAAGCTGGTCAAACGCCGCACTATCTCCGGTTGACGCGGCCAGCGCATATTTCGCGATACGTTGTGAAAGCACCTGTTGCTCCCCAATGGATTCCAGATTGCGCTGATCGGTTTCGGCCTGGTTGCCGACATGCACCAGCACACCCACAATTGCCCATACCGCGCTCAGCATAAGGAAGCTCAGAAACCGCATCCAGTTACTGGACCCCAATAGCTTTACATCAAATGTTCCTTTCATGGTCTGTCTCCTGACCGATCGATCTCTGATTCCAGAATGTATTCCCTGCCGCCCGACGTCATCTCCGGTTTCATCGCCTCAGGCCGCGGTATGCAAGAACTGCGGCGATTCAACCAGATTCAACAGCTTGAAAATACCCCAATGCTCACCATCAACACTGAAACCCTGCTGCACATAGGGCCGCAGCGCCTCCTCTATTCCGGCAGGCTCCGCCATGAATGTTTCCTCGGGGAAATGTCTCAGGCCCATGACCTCGTCCACGATCAAACCCGAATAGACTCCCTGGCAGTCGGCGACCAGCACCCGGGTACGCTTGCCTATGGGGGTCAGACGGCCATACAGATACCCGTTCATATCGATCACGGGGAGAAGCCGGCCACGGATATTCGCAATGCCTCGAACCCAGGAACGGGTGTAGGGGACGACGGACAATTCCGGGTATGTCAGTATCTCGACCACTTCGCCCATGGCGGCGACCATCCGGCTGCAGCCGATACGAAATGCCACGCCGGACCACTGGTGCCTGGCCTTGGTCTTTTGTGGCAGACCGGTGGCCGAGAGCCGGCAGCGTTCCTCTATATTCTTCAGGATTGAAACGGGATCGGTAGTCATGGCGGCTTTTGGTGTTCGCAGTGTTCTCACTAGCCTGCGAGGGCTTCGTCGATAAGCGACAGCAGGGCGCTCTCGCTGACCGGCTTGGTGAGATAGTCACGCGCGCCCTGGCGTATACCCCATACGCGGTCCACCTTCTGGTCCTTCCTGGTCACAATTATCACGGGAATTGAAGAGGTCTCCGGATTCGAGGAAAGCTCCCGGGTCGCCTGAAAGCCGTTTAATCCCGGCATTACCACATCCATCAGGATCAGATCAGGCCTCATAAGCCTCGCCACCTCGATTCCTTCACTCCCATTCCCGGCGGTCAGGGTCTGGTAGCCGTTCTTTTCCAGCATCTTCTGCAGCAGATGTGTATCCGTAGGTGAATCATCGACAATCATAATCTGCTTCATTGCCACACCCTCTTTATTAAAAGACAGGCTTCCTGCCACGCCAGTCGTGGCTGCAGTCATCCGGGGTTGCTGCCATAGAGTGCTATGACAGCAAGCAAATCTTCTTTCGTAAACGGCTTGGTGACGTAGCGGTCGGAGCCCACAACCCGACCCCGTGCCCGGTCGAAAAGACCGTCCCTGCTGGACAGCATTACCACCGGTGTATTCCTGAATACGCGGTGATGCTTGATCAGAGCGCAGGCCTGGTAGCCGTCCAGACGCGGCATCATGATGTCCAGAAAAATCAGGTCCGGCTGAAAATCGGCAATCTTGCCAAGCGCCTCGAAACCGTCCACGGCAGTGATCACCTCGAAACCCTCCTTCCTGAGCAGGGTCTCCGCAGTTCGACGAATGGTCTTGCTGTCATCGACCACCATGACTCTGTATGCCCGTCTGGCATTGGCGACATCCGCCCGGTCCAGGTCAGTTTCGATCACGGTCGTTCCAGTGCTGCCTTGCATGTTATCTATCTATATGTTCCCAAACTATTTTGATCCGACCTGTCACCCCGCCGCTCACTACCCGCGGCCAGTAGCCCGCCCCCGGTTACGCATGGCAGGTAAATTAATTTAGTATTGGTCTTCAACTACAGCGAGTTATCGTCCAGGCATAGGCAAACTTTATTTGTCACCGCCGTGGATCCGCAATCGGGAAGCAACTTCACATGACCATAAAGCTAGGCGTTGTCATGGACCCCATCGAGTCCATCCATGTTTACAAAGACAGCACACTGGCCATGCTCATTTCGGCGCAGGCACGGGGATGGGATCTTTATTACATGGAACAGGGTGATCTTTTCCTGCGCGACGGCCGCTGTCATGCCGGTATGAACCGCCTGACGGTGAGCGGCGACACGCGCCGGTGGTTCGAGCGCCTCGAACGCCAGACCCTCCCGCTCGCAGCCCTGGATGTGGTCCTGATGCGCAAGGACCCGCCGGTTGACGTGGAATACCTGTATACCACCATCCTGCTGGAACGTGCCGAGGCCGAGGGCGTACTGGTTGTCAACCGCCCGTCAGCGCTGCGTAATGTCGGTGAAAAACTCTACACGGCCTGGTTCACTGCATGCTGTCCTCCCACCCTGGTCAGCCGTCAGATGCATCGCCTGAAAGCCTTCCTGGAGGAGTTCCGCGATATCGTCGTGAAGCCGCTGAATGGCATGGGCGGGGCTTCCGTATTCCGGGTTCGGCATGATGATCCGAATCTCAACGTGATCCTGGAAACCATCACCGATAATGGTAGGCGCTCCGCCATGGCACAGCGGTACATACCTGAAATAACAGCGGGCGACAAGCGTATCCTGCTGGTCGATGGCGAACCCTTTCCCTATGCACTGGCACGCATACCCGCCCCCGGGGAGTCGCGCGGTAATCTGGCCGCCGGTGGAACCGGCAGGGGCGTTGAACTCACGGAGCGTGACCGCTGGATCTGTGCACAGGTGGGCCCGGCACTGCGCGAGATGGGCCTGCTGTTCGTCGGACTGGACGTGATCGGCGACTACCTGACTGAAATCAATATCACCAGCCCGACCTGTATCCGAGAACTCGATACTCTTTACAAGGCGGACATCGCCGGCGAGTTGATGGACGCCATCGAATTACGCCTGGGCAACTGAATCCCGCGGGAACACGGCGTGATACTCCCGGAGTTCGACGGAAATGGTGTTCTGATCCGTTGTTAAGTTGTTACAATACCCGCCATGCATTAATGCTCAAGGGGCAACCGACTATGATCTGGGACAATGGAACACTGGGTATTTTTAGTTTTATTCTTCTGGGTGTGTGTGTCTGGATTCTTTTCCTGTGGCAAAATACACGCAGGATGCATGTGCAGCTGAAGCAGATTGCACAGCAGCAGAGCCTGCTCAGGCATGATGACAGCGCCCGTGAGCTCTGCCGTGCCGTGCATTTGCTGCAGCCAGACGCACATGCCGGCGTCGATTATGTGATCAGACACGACAAAACCGGCGAAGAACCCTATCTCGCCGAATGGCATAGCGTCGCGCCGCAACCCTCGCGCGAAGCGCTGCGCAATGCCCTGGCGAAGATCATCCATGACGAACCTGGCAGGAATTACGCTTCGCTGCGCAGGGCGGAATACCCCAGTGTCGGCAATCAGCTGGACGCGGCCTACAAGGCACGTCAGGGAAATGGCGAAGAACAGATTGAAATCGATGCCCTGATCCACAAGGTCAAAGAGAAGTACCCGAAATCGGTTGAATGCCTCTGATCACACCCATCGCGACCCCGCATGACCACACCTCCCATGGAGACGTTTGCAGCAGGCAGGCCCTGACAACGTTTTTTTTATGACAGGCGTGCAAGGATACGGTGCGGCGGCGCTCTGCGGTATACACATGCGTGTCATGTCAGGCGGACAGGGACAATGCAAAGCTTAACCGATCCATCTTTGGAGAAAAGTCCTGTTACCACGACCGACCGGATGACGCTGGCGGTATTCTTCGCCGCCGTTCTGCATGCCATGATCATCCTGGGAATCACCTTCGGCACCGACATTCTGAAACCTCAGGATAGCAATCTGCCGTCCCTGGATATCACCATCTCCAGCCACGAGAGCCCGCCACCGGAGGAAGCGGAATACCTGGCGCAGACCAGCCAGGACGGGGGCGGCAATATCACCGAGAAGGTGCATCCGCAAGAATCCCTGCCGGCGCAGGCACCATCGGTCGCCATACAAGAACCGGCACCCGCCCCGACCCAGGTGCTGACAACGGATCTGTCCAGTTCTAAGATCGATCAGGAAACCGCCGCCGTCCCCGAAACGAAGCCGAAGGATCTTTCCGCCAGCGAACTGATAGAACGCAGCATGGAAATGGTCAGTCTCAGCGAGCAGGTTAATGAATCCAGGCAGGCCTATGCCAAACAGCCCAAGCAAGTCTTTGTCTCGGCACGCACCCAGGAATTCAAATATGCCAATTACATGATCGAGTGGGTCAAGAAGGTTGAACGGGTCGGCAACCTGAATTACCCGGATGCGGCCCGCCGTGAAGGCATATCCGGTAAACTGCTGCTGGATGTAGAACTGAATCCTGACGGTACCGTACGCAATATCAGTGTGTTACGCCCTTCCGGTCAGCCACTCCTCGATGAGGCCGCGGTGCGGATTGTGAACCTCGCGGGACCCTTCCTGCCCTTCCCGCCTGAGATCCGCAAGGAGGCCGATGTCCTTCACATTACCCGCACCTGGGAATTTTCCACCACGCACCACCTGCAAAGCCGTTAATCGCCGGTGGCGCGTCTCCACGCTTTTTCGGCAAGACTTGATGCAAGCCACCCCTCTGCCGGATACTATGGCCATGGGCGCGCTTGCATCACTTAACAATCATTTTCTCATCGCGATGCCCGCTTTGATCGACCCCAACTTTCATCACACTGCTACGCTGATCTGCGAACACAATGAAGACGGGGCTCTCGGTATTATCATCAACCGTCCCCTGGGAATCAGTCTCGGCGATATCCTCGAGCATATGGATATCAAGGCAAGTTCCGAGGCCATCGCCGGCCAGCCCGTATTCATGGGCGGCCCGGTTCAGGGAGACCGTGGCTTTGTATTGCACGAACCACTGGGCAACTGGGACGCGACCCTCAAGGTAACGGAACACACCGGGGTAACCTCATCACGCGATATCCTCGAAGCCATCGCCCACGGCGCAGGGCCTGAAAAATCATTCATCACGCTGGGCTACGCCGGCTGGGGCCCGGGCCAGCTCGAAGAGGAAATTGCCGCAAACGCCTGGCTAAGCGGCCCGGCGAGCAGCCGGATCGTCTTCGATATCCCCTATGAACAACGCTGGGAAGCCGCCGCGGCCCTGATCGGCGTTGACCTCAGGCTGATATCCGGGGAGGCAGGTCATGCCTGAGAACGGCCGATACTCCCGACCGTCATCGAATAACCGCCGTCTTGCTGACACTGCTCGGTTTTGATTTTGGACTGCAGCGGATCGGCGTCGCCGTCGGGCAGGAACTAACCGGCACTGCCACGGCACTCGCAACCGTCCGTTCACGC
>JAHKKL010000289.1 GCA_020027635.1 Gammaproteobacteria bacterium | reverse complement strand
ATCGGCGTGGGCGCGGATGAGGTACTGGTGCAAGGGTTTTTCGGCACGCAGCGCGTGCCCTCGACCGAACTCGACGAGGCCACCCTGACCGCGATTGCACAAAAAACGGGGGGACAGTATTTCCGCGCCCGCGACATCGACAGTCTGCAAAAGATTTATGCCCTGCTCGACAAACTCGAACCGGTGAGCGGGGACGAGGAAACCTTCCGCTCGGTCCAGGAGCTTTATCCCTGGCCGCTCTCGGGTGCGTTGCTCCTCACGGCGCTGCTGGCGCTCGGCATGACCGGCGTGATCCGCCGCCTCGCGAGCCTGGGGGTGCGCCATGCCTGAAACGTTTCATTTCCTGCGGCCTGAGTGGTTCCTGGCCTTGCTGCCCCTGGCGTTGCTGATCGGGTGGGTGCGCAAACCCGGCTCGCTCGACAGCGCCTGGCGCCGGGTCTGCGATGTGAATCTGCTGCCCTACCTGTTGATCAATCCGCACCAGGCCAACGCCCGCCTGCCGGTGTGGCTGCTCGCGGCGGGTTGGCTGATCGCGCTCATCGCGCTCGCCGACCCGGTCTGGGAGAAACGGCCGCAACCGGTGTTTCGCACCGACGAGGCGCGCGTGGTGGTGCTCGACCTCTCGCGTTCGATGGCGGCGTCCGATCCCGCGCCCTCGCGCCTGGAACGCGCCCGCTACAAGGCCGAGGACGTGCTCAGACGAAGTCGGGAGGGACAGGTCGGCCTGGTGGTCTTCGCCGGCGATGCCTTCGTGGTCTCACCCCTGACGAGCGATGCCGCCACCATCACGGAACTGCTCCATGCGCTCGATCCCGGCCTCATGCCGGTGCAGGGCAGTCGCGCCGATCGGGGGCTGCGCAAGGCCGGAGAACTGCTGTCTCAGGCGGGCGCCGCTCGCGGCGAGATCCTGCTGATCGCCGACGGTTACGAGGACAGGCAGACGCCCGAGGCGGCGAGAGACCTCAAGCGCCAGGGCTATACGGTGTCGGTGCTCGGCGTCGGGACGAAGGAGGGCGCACCCCTGTCGAACGGGACCGGCGGCTATGTGCGCGATGCGGCGGGCGCCACGGTGGTGCCGCGGCTCGACCCACCGTCCCTGCGTATGTTGGCAGAGGCCGGTGGCGGGCGTTACGCCACCCTCACCGGCGACGACGCGGATCTCGATGCGCTGCTGACACCGCTGGTTCCGCGGCTCGATACTAAAGTGGAGCAAACCGGACTGAAGACCGATGCCTGGCGTTCCCGCGGCCCCTGGCTCGTGGTGCTGCTGTTGCCGCTCGCCGCCCTGGCGTTTCGCCGCGGCTGGCTGCTGGGCATGGTCCTGCTGGTCGCGGCAACCGTCGCATCCCCGCAACCGGCCATGGCCTCGACCTGGGATGATCTGTGGACGCGGCGCGACCAGCAGGCCGCGCAGGCCCTTGCGGCGGGGGAACACGCGCGAGCGGCGGAACTGGCGACGGACCCGTTGCAGCGGGGTACGGCGCAGTACCGCGCCGGCCGGTATGAGGAGGCGCTGGCGGACTACACCCGGGCGGGCGGTCCGGATGCCGCCTACAACCAGGGCAACGCGCTGGCGCGGCTCGGTCGCTACCCGGAGGCCATCGCCGCGTATGACAAGGCGCTGGCGGCGCAGCCGCACATGGAGGATGCGCAGCACAACAAGGCGGCCGTCGAGGCGCTGCTGCGGCAGCAGGAGAAACAGGAGCAGGAGCGGCAGCAACAGGAGAAGCAGCAAGGGCAGCAACAGGATAAACAGCAGGGGCAGCAGCAACAGGACCAGAAGCAGGGACAACAGTCCGGCCAGAGTTCATCCGAGGCGGCGCAGCCGGACGGCAGCAAGGGTGAGTCTTCGACCCAGTCAGGCCAGCAGGAAAACGGTCAGAGCAAGGAGGATTCCTCCGCGCCATCGGCAAACGGCAAGGAGACGCAGGAAGACGAGGCGCGCAAGCCATCCACCGATACCTCCCGGGACAAGCAAGACAAGGCACAGGTCAACGACGAGACCGCGTCGCGGGATGAGGCGCAACCGGTCGGCCAGGAGGGCACCGAGGCGAAGGATGAGAATGCCGCCTCCGGAGCCGGGCAATCGTCGGCGCGGAACGTCACGGAAAACCCGGAAACATCACCGATGTCCAACGATTCGAAGGCGCAGGCCCCGGCGTCGGCGCAGGAGTCCCCGAAGGCTCCGGAGGCAGCACGGCAACAAGCCGCCGAACGCCCGGCTAGTGAGGAGACGGCGGAGAATCCCGGCTCTCCGGGTGCACAGGCCGCGGCCGAACCGGAGGCCACCGAGGAACAACAGGCGACGGAGCAGTGGCTGCGGCGCATCCCCGACGATCCGGGCGGGTTGCTGCGGCGCAAGTTTCTCTACCAGTACCGGCAACGTGCCGCCGATGCCACCAGCGGAGGCGGTCCGAGCTGGTGAAAACGGCCGCAGGGAATAAGCTTAGGATGTAGCCTGGGTGCAGGCCCGCAGGGCCGAAACCCAGGGAAATACCTCATCATTCCCGGATTTCGCTTCGCTCCATCCAGGCTACAGATCTGTTTATCATTTAGCTAAGGTTCAATAATCAGGGATTTCATAGGAGCAGGTGTATGTTCAGGAAACCCATCTCACGCAATCACGGCACAGTCTCAACGGCGGGACGGACCTTCGTCTTATGCCTGCTGTTGGGACTCGGTTCAACCGACCTGCGAGCGGATGTAAGCGCGACCCTGGATCGCACCACCCTCGCCGAGGGCGATACCGTCACGCTCACCATCGAGGCCGAGGGCCAGCACTCCCAGGGCGCTCAGCCGGATCTGTCACCGCTGCAACAGGATTTCACCATCCTCGGCACCAGCACCAGCCAGCAGATGCAGATCATCAACGGCCGGATGTCGAGCAGCGCCAGCTTGCGCGTGGAGCTGGAACCGAAGCACGGGGGGCGCATCGAGATACCGGCACTGAAGGTCGGCGGTGAGACGACCCGTCCTCTGACGCTGACGATTGTCGACCAGCCGGCGGCCACGGCCAGTCAGCCCGGCAGTCCCTTGTACTTGGAGACGGAGGTGGAGCCGCGCAACGCCTCGACCTACGTGCAGCAGCAGATCCAGTACACCACGCGGCTCTTTTACAGTATGCCGATCATCGAGGGTTCGCTTGGCGACCCCGAGCCGGAGCACGCGGTGGTGGAACGCCTCGGCGAGGACAAACGCTATCAGACCACGGTGAATGGACAACGCTATGAGGTCGTCGAGCGTCGCTACGCGATCTTTCCGGAGCAGAGCGGCACGTTCACCATTCCGCCGGTCAGCTTCACGGGACGCATGGCGACGGGTGGCGCCGCGCGCCGCCCGTTCGGGCGCATGGATGCCATGATCGAGCAGTTCTTCGGCCGCGAGCCCTTCGGAAACGACAGCTTCTTCGCCACGCCGTTCGGCGATCCCGGCAAGCGCGTGCAGGCCCGCGGCGAGGCGGTCACCCTGGAAGTGAAACCGCATGCCGCCGCGTATACCGCCGCCACCTGGCTGCCGGGCGAGGATCTGGTGCTGCATGACAGCTGGGCGGCGCAGCCGCCGGAATTCCGGGTCGGTGAACCCGTCACCCGCATCATCAGCATCGATGCCAAGGGGCT
>JAHKKL010000288.1 GCA_020027635.1 Gammaproteobacteria bacterium | reverse complement strand
TGCTCCAGCAGTATTTCCCCCGCCGCGTTGCTCAGCAGCATCATACGCGTCCGGCGCAGCGGCAGATCCTTGCGCGGGCGCGCCGCCGGGAAATCCCGTTGCCGTCCCGCGGCCCGGGCCGCGCAGTCTGGCGCGAGCGGGCACTGCCCGCAAGCGGGCCGCCCCCGGGTACACAGCGTCGCGCCGAGATCCATGATCGCCTGGTTATAGGCCGCCACGTGGGTCACCGGCGTATAGCCTTCGGCCAGCGCCCAGAGCCGGTTCAGCACGGACGCCTGCCCCGGCCAGCCGTCCACCGCGTGAAAGCGGGCCAGCACCCGCTTCACGTTGCCGTCCAGGATGGGGTGGCGCTGCCCGCACGCCAGCGACAGGATCGCCCCGGCGGTGGAGCGGCCGATGCCGGGCAGGGTCAGCATTTCCTCGAGGCGCTCGGGGAAGGCTCCCCGGCAGCGTTCGGCGACACGGCGCGCGGCTTCATGGAGGTTGCGGGCGCGTGCGTAGTAGCCGAGGCCCGACCAGTGCAGCAACACCTGGTCGAGGCTGGCACCGGCCAGTGCCTGCAGATCCGGGAAGCGCGCCATGAACCGCTGATAGTAGGGAATGACCGTGGCCACCTGGGTCTGCTGCAGCATGATCTCGGAGACCCACACCCGGTAGGGCGTGGGGTCTGCCTGCCAGGGAAGGTCCTTGCGGCCATGGCGTGCAAACCAGTCGAGCACCCGCCCGGAGAAATCCGCGGGCGTCATGGCGCTTCGTTCCGGTGGTAGCGCGCTTCGATCAATAGGACGATTTCCGTTATCTGTCTGACCATTTCCCGCCGGATCAGCCAGGGCCCGATCAGCTTCGGCAGATAAAAAGCCGGCACGAGTTCGGCGCCGAAACGCATGACGGTGGCGTCACCCTCGCCGGTCAGCCGCCAGTGCCCGCGGCCGCGGCGGAAGTCGCTGTCTTGCGGCAGGATAACCGCCTCGATGGTGTACCCGGGTGACTGCACCATGTCCTGACTCTGGGTGATATCCCGGCAGTAAAACAGCACGCAGACGCGGGTGACGGTGCGGATGCGGTGTTTCACCGGGCTGTAGGTGCGCAGGATCCGGCTCTCCCTGATGGCCGGGTTGATGTCAGGCAGATGATCGTAATCGGTGATCAGTCGGTAGACCATGTCCACCGGGGCATCGATGCGCGCCTCGATCGACAGCGAGTACACGCCCGCGTCATAGCGTACGGATGAATCCAGCACGCCGCCGGCGCGGCTGAGGAGCGGCGCCGCCAGCAGCGCACACCACAGAACCCGTCGCACCGCGTGCCTCCCGTCTATTTGAACAGACCCTTCAGCAACTGTTTGGTGGATTCGTCGCCGAGCTTGTCCTTCAGCAGCTTCTGCGTCTTCTTTTCGATCTTCTCCTTCGCCTTCTCCGTGGCGACATCGCCCAGCGCGGCGGCGAGATCCGGCGTATAGGTCGGCTTGCTGAAAGTCCCGCCGATGCGCACGGGGATCGCGACACCCTTCAGTTCATCCAGCGCCTTGCCCCCCTGCCCCTTCAGGGAACCGACGATCTTGGTGGTCAACAGGTAATCGATGGTCTCGGCGGGCAGGCTGACTTCTCCTTCACCGCTGATTCTGAGCAGCGGTGACATGGCGGACAGGTCGTTGTTCCTCACCACGCCGTCGGTCACGGTCGCGGTTCCCTTAAGCTCGCTGAAATCGGTCTGGTTGGGCTGGTCATCCGCGGGCGGCGGCTGCCCCTGGAGCTTTGCCTGCGCGGTGCGCAGCAGGGAGGCGATGTTGACCCCCTTGACGCTGCCGTCGGTGAAGGAAAACGCGGCGTTACCGTTCAGGGTACGGCGCAGTTGTTCCGGTGTCGCCCCGCTGCCGAGGAGCCGGACATCGACGTTGCCGGTACCGGTGAGCTTCTCGTCGCCGCTCAGGTCTTTCAGCAACGGCCCCACCTGGATTCCCTGCACATGCTCGTTCAGGGACAGCCGCGGGGTTTTATCCCGTACGTCCAGGGAGACATCCCCGCTGTATTGCCCCTGATACATCCTGGCGACGGCCGGGTGCACGCGCAGCAGTCCGTCCCGGGACTTGAGCGTAAACTCGATATTCGTGGAACGCAGGTTGTAGGCCTTCAGCGCGCCGAGTTTCACCGTGCCGGTCAGATTCAGACCGCGCAGGGCCCCGACCGGCAGAGCGGCCGCGCCACCTGCCGCGGTGGTGGCGGGTGTGGCGGCCGCCGCCGGCGTACCTTTGGCGAGCGGCGGCAGGTAGCGATCCAGATCGATCTGGTCGGCCTGCAAGGCGAAATCAAGCGCGGGGCTGGCGAAATTATCCACACGCAGTCGGCCGTTCACGTGCGTATCATCGAGCTGAAACTGCAGTGACGTGGCCGCCGCATGGTTCCCGGACGCCTCCCACTGCAACGCGGCGCCCGCCTTGCCGAGTACGGTGCCATCGGCGGTGACCGGCGGCTCCTGGCCCAGCGCCTTGATGAGCTCGCGCGGCGCAAATTCCGCCACCTCAAGCGCGCCGCTGATGCGTGGATCCGCGCCGCCGATGCCGGTGCCGCTGGCCTTGCCGCTGACCCTGAGTCCCAGCGTCTCCAGCGCCAGCTTCGGCATCTCCAGCGTTTGCCGTTCGAGGTCGACGGCGATATCCGTGACCAGCGAGAGCCGCAGCCGGCCACCGGGCACGCCGTCGCCCTGCAGGTCGAGCTTCAATTCGGCGCCGTCGAGGGTTACCGCCTGCAACGATTCGGCGATCAGGACCTTGCCACTCAGATCCGCCTGGCCGGTAATGGCCGGCTGCGTGGCGTTCATGCCGAAATGCAGCTCGAGATCGAAGGGCTCGCCGGGTTCGATGGCACCGCTGGTAAAGGTAAGCCCGTTGAGTTCGTAACGCGACCCGGTGGAGCGGTCATCCCAGAGCACACTGGCATCGCTCACCTCCACGCCGCCGATTGCCAGACCCGCGAGCGGGTTGCCGGCAGCCTGGCCCGGGTGGCTTGCGCCGAGTTGTGCTTTTTCACCGGCCTCACCCCGCAGGTCATCCCAGTTGCTGCGGCCGCCGGCATCCTTGCCGAGCTGCAGACGCAGGCCGGACAGTCGGATGGTGTCCATTTCCAGCTGCTTGTGCAGCAGCGGAAGCAATTTCACGCGCACCTGCACCTTCTGCATGCTGGCCATGGGCTGCTCGCCGAAGCCTTGCGCATTGCTCAAGCGCGTCGGACCGATGTCCAGCCCCAGCCACGGAAACACGGAGAGGCTGATATCACCGTCGATGCTCAGGGTGCGGCCGGTCTTCTCTCGCACCGTCGCCGCGATCTGGTCCTTGTAATCATTCGGGTCAATGAGGAACGGCAGCACCACGGCCAGCACGATGAGCAATCCGGCAGCGAGCGCAACCACGCCAAGGAGGATTTTCAGCAATTTTCCCATCGGTTTTGTCCTTGTATTCACCGCCGCTATCCGGGGTGTTTCACCCCCGGCAGTATAGTGATTCACCCCCCCATTTCCTATAAGAGGCGCCCGGCGCACGCTCCCTGCCTCCCGTGACGGAGTTACCAAGGCAAATGCTGACTTCACGTCACCGGTGAAGAGGTCTCCTGCCGGGTAAGTCCTTCCGTGACACGCG
>JAHKKL010000287.1 GCA_020027635.1 Gammaproteobacteria bacterium | reverse complement strand
GTGACGGGCGCCCGGAGCAGCATCGTGGTCAAGCCCTCCTACGGACTTTCCGACGCCGAAATCGAGCGGATGCTGGGAGATTCCCTGTCGCATGCCCGCGAGGACATGGAACTGCGGCGTCTGCGCGAGAGCCAAGTCGAGGCGGACCGGGTGCTGGAAGCCCTGCGGGCCGCGCTGGCGGAAGACGCTGCCCGGCTCCTGACGGCGGCGGAGCGCGAAGCGATCGAGACGGCCGCCCGGCGGCTGGCCGAGGCGCGCAACGGTTCGGATTGCCGCGCCATCAAGACGGCAATCGAGGCCGTGGAACAGTCGAGCAGCGACTACGTGGCACGGCGCATGAACGAGAGCATCCGCAAGGCGATGGCGGGACATCGCGTTGACGAGTTCACCTCTTCATGACCGTACCCGCCGGCAGGGTTCAAGGCAACGACACAAGGTGATGTATCGCAGGCATCATGAGAACGACGGAATACCCTTCACCTGACATGATGGTTATTATTAAGATTACATAAATGACTGACATTTATTCATCGTCATTCCCGATTTTGCGGGAATGACGACTGCCAAAGATGACGTTTGTCACTTGGTTACCTAAGTCTCAATATTTTCCCCGCATCCCGCGATTTGAATGCTGGGGCGGTTTTTCTGATCATTGTGACTGACACCACTTCCGGAATCCGTACCGATATGCCACAGATTATTTTCCTGCCGCACGTTGAGATCTGCCCCGAAGGGGCCGTGATCGTAGCCGAACCCGGTACCACGATCTGCGACGCCGCCCTGAAGAATGGCATCGAAATCGAGCACGCCTGCGAAAAATCCTGCGCCTGCACCACCTGCCATGTGTACATCCGTGAAGGCGGCGAATCGCTGGGCGAGGCGACGGAGGAAGAGGACGACCTGCTGGACAAGGCCTGGGGACTGGACCCGGATTCACGCCTGAGCTGCCAGACGGTCGTGGCGAACCAGGACCTGGTCATCGAGATACCCAAATACACCATCAACATGGTGAGCGAAAACCACTAGCCCGAATCTGTCAGTACCTATCAGGGGGATAACCGCATGGGATTGAAATGGACCGACACGCTGGACATCGCCATCGGGCTGGATGAGGCGCACCCGGAGGTGGATCCTCACTACGTGAATTTCGTCGATCTGCGCAACTGGGTCCTCGCGCTGGATGATTTCGACGATAATCCAGAACACAGCGGCGAGAAGCTGCTCGAGGCCATCCAGATGGCCTGGATCGAAGAACGCGGCTGAGTCCGCTCGCGGTTGCGTACACTCCCTGTTTTGTCATGCGATGATTGAGCCTGTCATTCCCGCGAAAGCGGGAATCTGCAGACTGTACAGCATCGGTGAATGACTGGATTCCCGCTTTCGCGGGGATGACGTGTTCAGGGATCCCCTTGATTATTGTCAAGATGCCCGCCGGGTTTGCGTGCTATATGTCGGCCCGGGAAAAGCTGATGACGAAGCAGCGTCATTATCAGCCCTGCGACCGGTATTCGTAAGTAATATCCCGTATGGCGCGGCCGCAGGCAAAGGACAATACTAGAGTCGACCAACAACCCCTCCCGGATGATGCGGGAGGAGATAATCCAAGAAGGAGGAATGTGATGAAGAAACTGACAAGAATGGGTGTGGGGTTGCTCTTTGCCGTGTTACTCAACGCCTGCGGTGGGGGTGGGGGCGGCGGCGGGGGTGGAGGAATCGGTGTGGCCCTGCAACCCCTGGCCATTGACGCCACCAATGCCATGAAGGTGACGGCTGCCGTCCTGGATGCCTCGGCATTCGTCGTGGATGTGGGAACTCCCGGTGGTCCGATCACGGGCGTTGCCGTGGAAGGGAACAGCGCGAAGGTCGATCTGGCAAAGGTCATCCGCGGGCAACTGGATCTCTTCTCGCTGGTGCAGGACCAGGCCGCCCAGGGACAGGTCACCGGTGTGGTCATACCGTCCACCAAGGAGTCGTGTCTTGTCAGCGGCAATGTGACGATCTCCGGAGAGATAGCCGATCCGACGTTAACGACCTTAACGCCCGGAGATACCCTGAGCGGGGTCTTCAAGAATTGTAACGATGGTGACGGTCTGGTCCTGAACGGTAGCATGGATATCGTCGTGGTGAGCTTCATCGGAACGATTGATCTGGATCCGAACTCGGTGGATTTTTTCGTACCCCCTTACGATTTCACCTTCGATGTCACGCTCACCAACCTTTCGATTACCGAGACCGTTTCCGGGTCGACCTTCACCACCAACGGGAATCTTACCCTGAGCGAGGCCACCAGTGATGGCGTGTTCTTCAGCTCGGAACTCTCGGGTAATTCCCTGACGGTAAGAACGTCAGCTACCAGCGACACCCTGGAAGACTTCCTGGTACTGGCAGACCGCCATCAGGGTACTGGCGCGTATACCACGGACAGCGGTGGCGATGATGGCAGTGGCGTGACCGTCTGTTGCGCCACGCTCGCGAGCACGGCACTCGACGGTACCGTCGACTACGATACCACGCTGCCCTTCGCCGGTGTCGGCGATAACTTCCCGGGGATCGGCGAGATGGATATCACCGGCGCCACGATCGTGGGAGGCATCCTCCCATCCAAAGTCACGGTTCAGGCCGTGGATTCGCAGTGCGTGCGTCTGCTCGTCGATCCGGATGGTCAAGGAGTAACCGATAATATTCTCACCACCTGGGTATCCTTGCCGACGGGAGTCGAGGATTCATCTAGCTGTCCTCCCTAATCGTGAGGCATGCCGTGACGGGGTGCGGGCGTCAAGGCCCGCACCCTTTTTATCGTCTCCGGGTTGTTCTCGTCCTCCTGACCTGCCTGCCGGGTGCGCTCCCGGCGGACGCAGGGAACGATCACGAGCCGGTTCACGCCTGGCTCGGACCGGCCGCCATGGACTTCGACTACAAGGAATATGCGGACGGTGAGACCCTCAACCATGAGCACGGCACGCTGTATGGCCTGGCCGGCGGCGTGCAGGCCGGACGGAATGCCCTCTCGATCGAGGGGGATCTTTCCTGGTTCGGCAACGACGTAAGCTATGACGGCCAGACCCAGGCCGGCACGCCGGTCAATACGCAAACCGACGAGCATATCCTGGATGCTCTGGCCAGGGCCGGCTGGCGGTTTCGCCGCCAGGAACGGCTGCAGTACCAACTGTTCGGCGGGTTAGGCTACCGCTACTGGCAACGCGATATCAAATCAACGTCCGCGGCAACCGGTGTCGATGAAACCTACACCTGGTGGTACGGTCTCCTTGGCGGGCGCGGTCTCTACCGCGCGAATCAGCGCACGACCTGGGTGGCCGAGGCGCAGTTCATGCGGCCGCTGGATCCAGAAATCGAGGTCGATTTTAACGGCGGGCTGGATGATACCCGCCTGGATCTGGGCAGCGAGCCGGGGGTGCGTCTTTCGCTCGCCTGGCAGCACACTCTGGGCTCCGGTTGGCGCCTGGAGATCATGCCGTTTTATACCGCCTGGGATATCGGTCGCAGCCAGAATCGCCCGCTGAAGCAGAATGGCGTGGTCGTGGGCCGTGTGTTCGAGCCGCGCAGCGAGACCCGCGAATACGGCATTCAGGCAAGTCTGGGTGTGTCCTTCTGAAGTCGCCGCGTGGTCGATTCGCC
>JAHKKL010000286.1 GCA_020027635.1 Gammaproteobacteria bacterium | reverse complement strand
GCGAGGTAATGGCAATGAGCGGTGGCTGGGGATGTCCTCACGAGGTCGGCGGCCGCTGCCAGCGCGTGCTCGACCGCCCCTGTGATCCCGGAATGAAAGGCTGCGTGCTGTTCGGTCGCTTCACCTTCAGCGATCCCGCGAAGAATCGTCCCGTCGGGGCCGGACGTACGCGTGCGCGGGACAAGCACGGCAAATGAGTATCGCATGATCGAACCGTCCGGCATGCCGCATCGCGACAAACACTGACGGTTCATTGCACGAGTGGACATCGGCAAAACCACCGGTCAGCTCCCTGACGAGGGAATAAGCCCGACCGTGTCAGCATCGGAACGCACGGCCATCGTCTCAGACGGTCAGTTCTCGCTGCTGAAGCAGCGGCGTTTCTGCCCGTTCTTCCTGACCCAGTTCTTCGGGGCGTTCAACGACAACGTCTACAAGAACGCGTTGATCATCCTCATTGCCTTCCAGCCCGCGGGCCGGGGTCTGGGCGATTCCAATACGCTCATCAACCTGAGCGCCGGCCTGTTCATCCTGCCGTTTTTCCTGTTTTCCGCCACGGCCGGTCAGCTGGCGGACAAGTACGAGAAATCCCGGTTCATCCGGCGGGTGAAATTGCTGGAGATCGCCATCATGAGCTTTGCGGCCACGGCCTTCCACCTCGGCAGCATCCCGATGCTGATCGGCGTGCTGTTCCTGCTGGGTACGCAGGCGACGCTGTTCGGGCCGGTGAAATACGGCATCCTGCCGCAGCATCTCCGGGATGATGAGCTGGTCGGCGGCAACGGCATGGTGGAGATGGGGACATTCCTGGCGATCCTGCTCGGCACCCTCACCGGCGGCGTGCTGATTGGACTGCCCGGCAACGGCGAGGTCATGGTGTCCGTCACGGTCATCGCGTTTGCCTGCCTCGGCTGGCTCAGCAGCCTGGGCATACCGACCGCGGCCGCGGCGGCCCCCGATCTGCGGATCAACTGGAACCCGTTCACCGAAACCTGGCGCAACATCAATTTCGCGCGCGGCAACCGCACCGTATTCCTCTCCATCCTCGGGATCTCCTGGTTCTGGCTGCTCGGCGCGACCTATCTCGCCCAGTTACCGAACTTCACCAAGGCGACCCTCGGGGGCAACGAGCAGGTCGTGACGCTGCTGCTGACGCTCTTCTCCCTGGGCATCGGGGCCGGGTCGTTGCTGTGCGAACGCCTATCGGGCCGCCAGGTGGAGCTGGGGCTGGTGCCCTTCGGATCGATCGGACTCACCGTGTTCGGCATCGATCTGTTTCTCTCCGTCCCGGATAACCCCGTCACCGGCGTCGCGCTGGACGCCGCCGGTTTTCTGCGCTCGCCGGGCGGCGTTCACGTGTTGTTCGACGTCCTCCTGCTGGGACTGTTCGGCGGTTTCTACATCGTGCCCCTGTACGCGCTGGTGCAGCAGCGCAGCGAACCCAGCCACCGCTCGCGCGTCATCGCCGCCAACAACATCATCAATGCCCTGTTCATGGTGGTCTCCGCGCTCGTGGTGATCGTGCTGCTCAAAGCCGGTCTCAGCATCCCGCAACTGTTCCTGGTGATCGCGGTGATGAATGCCGTGGTAGCCCTGTATATCTACTCGCTGGTTCCGGAATTCCTCATGCGGTTCATCGTGTGGTTGCTGATCCACACCCTGTATCGCATTCGCAAGGAGGGTCTCGAACACCTTCCGGACAGCGGGCCCGCGGTGCTCGTCTGCAACCATGTGAGCTTCGTGGATGCGCTGGTGATCGCGGGCTGCATCCGGCGTCCCACCCGCTTCGTGGTCGATCACCGGACTTACAAGGTGCCGGTGCTCAATTTCGTTTTCCGCACCGCCGGGGCCATTCCCATCGCCCCGGCCAACGAGGACCCGCAGATGCTCGCGCGCGCTTACGACCGGATATCCCGGTATCTGGACGACGGCGAGCTCGTGTGCATTTTCCCGGAAGGCGGGCTCACCGGCGACGGTGAACTGAGAACCTTCCGCCCGGGGATCGAGCAGATCATCCGGCGCAATCCCGTGCCCGTCGTCCCGATGGCGCTGCGCGGGCTGTGGGGAAGCTTCTTCAGCCGCAAGGGCGGGGCGGCGATGAAGGGCAAGCTGCCACGACCGCTGTTTCACAAAATCGCCCTGGCGCTCGGCCCGCCCGTGCCGCCCGAGGCGGTCAGCGCCGCGGGGCTACAGGAACGCGTGGCCGCGTTGCGCGGCGATTGGAAGTGAACCCATGCTGGTTACAAGATGTAGCCTGGGTTGAACGCAGTGAAACCCGGGTTTCGCTTTTGCTCAACCCAGGCTACTTCCTGCCGCTCGTATGCCGGACAAACCCCTCGGGGGCACCGATCAGAACCAGAAGCTCGTGTCCTTCAGCAGGAACTCCAGGTAGGGCATGTAGTGCGACCCGTCGCAGGAGAAGGTCAGGCTGATCATGCCGTTGAAGAGATTGATCGAGGCCATGCGCAGGTAGATGGTCTTGTCGGCCAGGCGCAGCGAGCGCATGGTGTCGAGAATCGCGCCGATGTCTCCCTGCGGTATCAGGGCATTCTCCGGATAGGGCTGCAAGGGGTAGACCAGGCAGATATCCGGGTCCGTCAACGCTTCGTGATCGAGAATGCGATAGCGGAACGGATCGTCCGCTACCCAGATCGTCGCCTGGCTGCTGGAGAAGTGGATCTGGCACTGGAAGATGCCGCGTTGCGTGAGCAGCTCCTCCAGGATGGACAGCGCCTTCTCGAGGTTGCGGTCCATGGGACTCTCGACCCGGGTCTGCTGGAACAGCCCGCCCCGGATGGCCGGATCCCCCTTCACCTGCCGCCAGTAGCCTGGTTCCTCGTAGAGTTCCGAGGTCACCGGCAGGTCGCGCAGGTCGAAATCCGCGCCGAGATAACCCAGTGCGCCATGGTCCGAATGCACGACCTGCAGGGCGGTGAGCGAGGGCCGCAGGTTGTACAGGCTTATGTACGCATCCGAGAGCAGGAAACCCCAGGAGGGAATCGGCTCTTTCATGTAGGGGCGCTGGGAGCGGTCGCGTCCGAAGTGTTCGGGCATGGGCCCGGTGGGACCCACGTTGTCGCTGATCTGCACCGCATCCGTGCCCAGGGCATAGAGGAAGGCGCAATGGGGAATGTCAGGAAATCCCTCCAGCAGGACTTCGTCCAGCTTTTCCCGGTCACCCCAGACCGGCGCGCATTTCCCGGCCAGCTGCGCCAGCGGTTCACGCAGGATGCGCGCCAGCTCCTCGCGTTGCACGTAGATACTGTCTTTCCATGAAAGTGCCATCACCGACTCCTTGATTACCACGTTGGGACCCGCGTTGCGTCCCCCGTGCCTCGACGGGACAGGCAGGATAATAACTCATGAGGGATTCTCGTTTCAGTGCATTAAGACCGGATGACATCGGTCATTGTTCCCGCTCGCCGGAAATGACGGGAACTAAGCGATAATTCCGTGTGTTTCCGTGGCTATCTACCGGGATCTGGGCTGTCATGCGTCGCACCTGCCGGTTGCGGCCCTCGGTAATGGTGAGATCCAGCCAGCAGGTGGGGATGTTCCTGCGTTCACGGATCGGCGGTTCACGCTCCCGGATATCGGGCGGAGCAATCAATTCGACCCTCGCGGGACGGGTAACTCCGTCCTTGAGCGGAATTCCCTTGCGCAGTTTTACCAGATCGCGTTCATCGGGTACACCCTCGACCTGCACCCAGTACCCCTTCTCCTTGCCGTTCTCAGGATTGGCGATGCGTTGCTGCAACCTGCCATCGTCCGTCAGGACCAGCAGTCCCTCGCTGTCATAATCCAGCCGACCGGCACAATAAACGCCGGGAATATCGATATAGTCCGC
>JAHKKL010000285.1 GCA_020027635.1 Gammaproteobacteria bacterium | reverse complement strand
GAAATACTCCCGGATTCGTGTCAGCAGCATGGCCCTCAGCCTGAGGAGATCCAGTGTCGCCGTTGGTCGCCATTCCAGTTCTTCCCGCAACTCGCAATTCCCGCCAGGTTATGAACCGCTGTATCGACTACTCTTTCGCGCGCGCCACGTATTCCCCGGTACGGGTATCGATCCGGAGCGTGTCGCCGATCTCGATGAACAGGGGCACACGCACCACGGCCCCGGTTTCCAGCGTGGCGGGTTTGCCGCCGCCGCCCGAGGTGTCGCCACGCACGCCCGGGTCGGTATCCGTCACGGCGAGCACCACGAAGTTGGGCGGTGTGACGGCAAGCGGTACGCCGTTCCAGAGCGTGACTTCGCACGAGTCCTGTTCCTTCAGCCATTTGGTGGCATCACCGACGGCCGTTGCATCCGCGGCGATCTGTTCATAGCTGTTCGGGTCCATGAAGTGCCAGAATTCCCCGTCGGAATACAGATACTGCAACGTGGTATCCACCACGTCCGCGCCCTCCACGGTATCTCCCGACTTGAAGGTACGTTCAATGACCCGCCCGGTCTTCAGGTTGCGAATCTTGACGCGACTGAATGCCTGGCCTTTTCCGGGTTTGACGAACTCGTTTTCGATGATGGAACAGGGGTCGCCATCCAGCATGATTTTGAGACCGCCACGGAATTCATTGGTACTGTACGTTGCCATATCCGCCCTTTTTCGACTAAGAACATCCTGAAATGGTGTTAAAAATAGCGGCCATGATACCCCGAATGGATACATCACGACATATGCCGGCATGGCAAACGGCGCTGCGACAGGCAGTGAGTTCCGTGGAGGAACTGCTCAGGCTGGTCAAGCTGGATGCCGCTGAACTGGATATCTGCGCGGATGCCAGGGAGTTTCCCTTGCGGGTACCGCACAGCTTCATACGCCGCATGGAAGCCGGCAACAGAAACGACCCCTTGCTGCGCCAGGTCCTGCCGCTACACGAGGAGTGGCGTGAAAAACCCGGATTCGTGCGGGATCCCCTTGGTGAACGGGAGGCCATGACCACACCCGGATTGCTGCACAAATATAACGGGCGGGCACTGCTCACCCTGACGGGCGCCTGCGCCGTGCACTGCCGCTACTGCTTCCGCAGGCATTTCCCGTATGGTGAGGCCAACCCGGCCGCCTCACACTGGGACAGGATACTGACCTATCTCGAGCATCACGAGGAAATCAGCGAGATCATACTGAGCGGGGGTGATCCACTGGCGCTGCCGGATGCTCGCCTCGGTGAACTGGCCGGGCAACTCGCTGTCATACCCCACGTGCGAACCCTGCGCATCCATACGCGCCTCCCCATCGTGCTACCGGAACGGGTCGATGATCAGCTGCTTGGCTGGCTCGGCAAACACCCGCAGCGTACGGTGCTCGTCGTGCATTGCAACCACCCGAATGAGATCGACGCCGCCGTCACCGTGGGCATGCAAAAACTGAAGCAGGTCGGGGTAACCCTGCTGAACCAGACCGTCCTGCTGGGTGGGGTGAACGACGATGCAGCCACGCTAATCCGGCTGAGTGAATCGCTGTTCGATGCCGGCATACTGCCCTACTACCTGCACCAGCTCGACAGGGTCCAGGGCAGCGCACATTTCGAGGTGGCCGACAGGACCGCCTGCGAACTGATGGCCCGCATTCATGCCACCCTGCCGGGATACCTGGTTCCGCGTCTGGTGAGAGAAACACCGGGCGCACCGGGCAAGCAACTGCTCTGGCCAGCGTGGCACGGGTGATAGGTCGCCACGGCGCCGAATGGGACCGATACCGGAAAGCACACAGGCGAGACCGTCGCCAGATATTCATTCTTCGCAGCAGCCAGCCGTTATTAGGTAATTGAATACCGGCCAACAACCGACCTGCGACAATCTGGATAACGAAAGACCGATCATGGAATTGAAGATTCCGTCACTCAAGAAACCCGGTATAGGCATCTTCAAGACCCAACCGGAATCCCTCAGGAAATGGGTGGAAAACCTGCCACTGGTCAATGTCGACACCACCGTTGGGCAGCTTGAGTTCGGTTTGTCCGAGATCAACAGTGTTGAAATGCCGCCGCGTGACCGCCTTGAGGTTCTTGAATTGCTGACGGCTCCGGTCATGCACATAACCGGCGCGTTGCAAAAGAAGTACCTAGGGGAAAAATTTCCGCTCGGCAAGGCCCAGCGCGACATGTCAAAGCAGACCATCGGGCTATTCCTGGCCATGGCTACCGGATACAAGCTGCTGGTCGCATCACAGGAAAAGGAAGCTAATGCAGGTCCGCAGCTCGCCATCCTGATGCAGCGGGCCATTCGTTATCTGAGCGAGTCACTGATCGGCAGCTATCAGACCTACAGCCATCATCGGGAAGGAATCTGGGCAGACCTGCATACCCTGTATGCACTGTCTGAGAAACATGGCTTGCAGGCACACCAGGAAATCGACACTACCTTGCAGAAGCCTGCCCTGACGACCGTCGAGATCGCCTACAAGCAGTTACTACTGCTGTCCCTTGCCGGTCCCTACCGCCTGCGTCAGGGTGAAATCCGGCTGGTCTACAATCTGCTGGCGCGGTGGGCTCCTTTCTGTAGACTCCGTGCGGCAAAGGATCACAACAACATCGGTTTCTTCACCTGTCTCCTGTCATCGGATGACCCACCCCGCTACCTGTTACTGAGAGAGCGAGACCGTCTCGACGGGAACTGGAGAATACTCGACACCAGCGGCATGACGGAACCCGCTCACGCGATGCTGGCCGAACTCCGCGATAAACCATACCTGCAAACCATCCTCCCAGGCGAGAACACCATGAAGCGCCTGATGCTGGCCTGGGGTGTCATGCCCGAACGCCAGACTACCCGCAGTCGCCAGGAGGCTCCCGTACAGCTCGTCCTCGGGATCAACGCGATCCATCGCCTCCTTTCAGAGTCGGGATTGACTGGTGAGGGTGCGGCAACCAGTGAACCACAAACGCCTGATTTCGAGGGATTCCTCCAGGATCCGACCCTCGAACGACCCACGGTTATCACTACAACCCATTCTGCCGGGAGCAAAACCGCGCGTGGTGGCGGCAGGCTGACCAACAGGTCCAGGCCAGATTTTAACAACCCCATGAGAGGCGCTTTCGCAGTCGAGCCGCAGGGCGGCTCCACCGGCAGGAACCAGATTCCGCCTATCGAGTCCTGGAAAATGGTTGACGTCAGTGCCGGCGGTTATTGTCTGCTGTGGGAGAGTGATGACGTCTCCAGCGCACAGGTCGGTGAACTGGTTGCCATTAGAACCGGTGCCGGGAGCAGTAATGACAGCTGGAATCTGGGCGTGATCCGCTGGATGAGATTCACACCCGAGCGCGGACTCGTACTGGGTGTGCAGTTGATGGCATCCGGTGCCATCCCGGTCTGGGCACGTCTGTGCAGGGACAAGACAGTGGCTGAAAACAAAGCGCAGGGGATATTGCTGCCCGAGAGCAAGTCACTCAACCAGCAGTGGCAAGATTGCCTTCGACGATTTCCATTGCCGTCAGTGCATCTTCGGGTGCAGGCAAATTGCAGGTCACTTTCAACTCTTTCGCAGATCTAAACCCGAATCGCTTGTAATACTCGGGGTAGCCGACCACAATGATCGTGCCATACCCCTTCTCCCGGGCCAGGTTGACACTGGCGTTGATAAGTTCCGATCCGATGCCGCGGTGACTCTGTGAAGGCACAACCGACATCGGTCCCAGTGCCAGCACATTCTTTTCAGTGCCGTTTCTGCGCAGCGGCACCCGCGTCAACAGGACATGTCCAACGATACGGCCATTCAGTTCAGCGACCAGCGAGAGCTCACGATTATAGGAGGATGATGCGCGCAAGGCGCTGATCAGGCGCGCCTCGGCCTCCCCGCCAAAAGCGCTGATATGGACGACATCGATAGCGCGAACGTCTTCCGTGGATTCGGGCCTGACTGTAATTGTATGCATTACTCACTCCGTTTCCGCATAGTTGAAATACTGCTCTGATAACTCCGTCACCGGCTTCCGGTGCAATCTGAATTTTTCTCCATTTCAGTCACTTGCATGCTATCAGGAATCGATCGCAGGGAAAACCTCCATTGGGGACGAAGCAGGAATCCACTCACCTGTGACGACATTCCGGGAACTTAAGAGTTTGTCTTGATTGCCGAAAAACTGTGGGTCGGGGTTTTTGCCGGGATGAGACGCCATGCGTCATCCTCCGCAGGCATTACATGCACCTGCTGCAGTCACGCGAGGTCACACGGTGAACGAGGGAGAAGTACTTCACCTTGTCATAATTGAGGAACCCGGAGAAAAGGCTGAATCACACGCATCAACACTGCGCGATGCCGGTTTCTCCTTTCGATCTGACACGGTCCACGATCTTGGGAGTCTGAAGAGCCGTCTGGATTCGGCGCTTCCGGATATAGTTATCTGCGGCGAAGGACCGGGAGTTCCCGATCTGGAGTCTGTCCGCAGGCTGCTCAACGAGCGTGGTGCCAGCATCCCCCTGATTCCCCTTGTCAATGAAGCGTCAGTGGCCGAGGTGAGTGCCGCCAGAAAAGCAGGCGCCGACACACTGGTCTTTTACGGTCAGGCTGAGGACTTGCTGGCAGCGGTCTCCAGGGAACGGGAACGAGTAGTGCTCCGCCGCAAAATTGGGTCATTTGAACAGGCTCTGATGGAATCGGAACTGGTCTGTCACGCCCTGATGGAGACCTGCCGTGACGCCGCAGCCTACCTTCAGGACAGCAGACATGTCTACACCAACCAAGCCTACCGCGACATGTTCGGGTATGCACGGCCTGAAGAACTCTCAGGCAGGACTCTCCTGGACCTGGTGGATCCGGAGCATCGGGAGCGTTTCAGCAGCCACGTCATGGATGATAACCGCGCCGATTCGCTTGAGATCAGGTGCATCCACAGCAACGGCGATGTCTTTGATGCGGTCATGGAGCTATCCCCATCCAGCGTCATCGGTGGACCTTGCAATGGTCTGATTATCCGCACCAGGACACGGACAGAGGATGATCGCACGTGGGATCTGGACGCACTCACCCGGAAGGACATGCTCACCGGCCTGGTCAACCGCCAGACATTCATGCGAATGCTGGAAGAGATCATTAGTAACGGCAATTCGGGCGGGGCACGGGCAGTGACCTATATCCTGCTGGATAACTTCAAGCTAGTCCGTGAAGACATCGGCATTGCGGGCAGTGACCGGGTAATCAACTGTCTGGCCCGGCTGGTCGAAGCAGCTTACCCGAATACTGACACGGTAGCCCGGTTCAGCGACTGTATCTTCACCGTATTGCACCACCGCGAGAACGAGCTGGAGATCCAGCAACGCGCCGAGATACTGCGGAAAAATATAGAAAAACACGTGCTGGAAATTAAGGGGCGCGCGTTCACCACCACCTGCAGCATCGGCATCTGCATCATCAATGAACACTCCCGGAGCGCGGAAAACGTCCTGTCTCGTGCCGATCTCGCCTGCGAGGTAGCGCGTTCATCGGGAGGCAACAAGATCCATGTCCACAGCACGGCAGTTGATGCACAAATGGACGGAAACCATGAGCATGAATGGGATGAGATCATCAGGACCACCATCGACAAGGAACGCTTCTACCTCGTCTATCAACCCATCGTCAGCCTGAACGACCACAATGGCGCACAGCGCTATGAAGTCCTGCTGAGAATCGTCGACGACCAGGGCCATATTATCCTCCCGGGCCAGTTTCTCTCCATCGCGGAGAAAATCGGCATGAGCGGCGAAATTGACCGCTGGGTGATCGGAACGACGCTGAAATTCATATCCGGATACCCCATGGATGCAGATATCACGTTTTTCATCAAAATATCCGGTGCCACGCTTGCTGACGGCGAATTTTCCGCATGGATAGGCCACGAGGTGAAGGAGCACCAGGTAAACCCCGGCCGCGTTATTTTCGAGATTCCGGAGAACGCGATGATTTCGGATTTGAGGGCCACCACGAGATTCGTCAATGCCATGCAAGAACTTTGCTGCAGGATGGCGGTTGAACATTTCGGCCGCTCAGGCCAGCCGCAGTTGATCGATCACCTGCCCGTTGACATCATCAAGATCGACGGTTCACTGGTTGACAGTGTGGTAGCAAACAAAGACAGCCAGAAGAAAATCCAATCAATCGTGGAAACTGCACACAGGGCGGGGAAACAGTGTATTGCCGAGCGCGTCGACAATACCGGCAGTCTTGCCAAGCTCTGGCAATTTGGTGTGGATTACATACAAGGCAATTTCGTACAGGAACCGGGCCGCGAACTCGCCTACGATTTTGAGAGCGAAGTCGGGTAATCCATTATGTCAGACGTATGATTCAAGGAATGGTCATGCCCAGGCACCGGCGCACAGAAAATGGGTCAAGTGGCTACCGTCGACTGTCGTGGCGGCGTGCTGGTCTTGAGATCGCCCGCATGGTTTTAGTCGAGCACATGAGAAACGAGACCATCGGCCAGCTTCGGCTCAAACCAGGTGGACTTTGGCGGCATCACCTCACCGGCATCGGCCACGGCCATAAGATCTTCCATGCGGGTGGGATACAATGCAAAGGCGACTTGCATCTCACCGCTGTCCACGCGCCGTTCCAGTTCTTCGAGCCCTCTGATACCGCCGATGAAATCGATCCGCTTGTCGCGCCGTGGATCCGTGATCCCGAGTATGGGTGCAAGCAGGTTATCCGCCAGCAGGCGGGCATCCAAACGGCCCACGGGATCATCCGGGATCCTGTCTTGATGGATATTCAGGCGATACCATTGTCCGCCAAGGTACATGCCGAACTCGGTCGGTGCGCGCGGGCGACAAGCGCTTTTGCAGGGACACACGGTAAAATAACCGCTAAGACTGGCGAGAAATGTTTCCGGCGTCATACCGTTG
>JAHKKL010000037.1 GCA_020027635.1 Gammaproteobacteria bacterium | reverse complement strand
AGTCGCCGTTTCGCCCTCGCTTGTCACGACAGCCTATTATGCCCCGGCCGCCCTGCGTCCGTGCCGCTTCGCCACACCATCGCACGCTCGGTGCTGGCTTCGCAGCACTCCCGCAAATGGCTTGACGGCGTGTCGGATGCGCTTGCATATGCCCTCCGCTGGCTTGGGACCTATCGGCCCCAAGCCACTACGGCCATACGCCCGCGCCTACGCCTTCCGGGGACTACGCGCCTTCGCTTCGCTCTCCATGGCGCGCAGCGGTTGTGTTGCTTCGCAACGCCTGGTGGGTTACGCAAAAAACGCTAACCCACCCTTCACATCTAGGCTTTATAAAAACGCTTACGTGTGCGCCATTCTCCCCTGACCACGATCTCTCATGCCTTGGGCCAGTAGGCCGTCTCGATCCCCTCGCCGAGGTCCGCCTCGATCAGGCGGCGGCGGACCTCGAGCAGCTGCTCGATCAACGCCGGCTCGGAGCGCTCGTAGGCCGCGGCGTCCGGTACGCGCTTGACCACCACCCCGAGCAGTTCGGTGATGGCGTTGCCAATGGAATTCTGGCTGATGGTGACGATCAGCTTGCCCGCATCGTTGCGGTAGATGAGCTGTTTGAAGGCCGGCTGCCAGCGGATGGCGTTGGCGTAGGCGGCGTCGACGATGCAGCGGTCGCGGACCTTCTTCGCCGTCTTCAGGAAGTCGTTGTTGAACAGCAGCACGCTCTCGACCTGCTCCGGGAAGTACGCATCGTCCAGCATCGGCGCGTTGCGGGTCGAAACCTGGCTGAAGAAGGTGCGGTAGAAGTCGATGAAGCCCTTGAGAATCTCGTCATACTCCCGCCAGAAGCGGATGTCCTCGAGCGCCGCAACCCCGCCCTGGATCTCCCAGCTCGGCAGACCCTGCGGGTAGCCGGTCAGCTCGAGGCGCGAAGCCGCCTCACCCACCGGCCAGAGGATCTCCAGGTCGAGCGCCTTGTCGAAGAACTCGCGGTAGACGTCGTGCATGTAGGCCTCGAACAGGCTGTGCTGGCCGCCGTCGGTGAGGTTGGAGTTTTGCGGATCGGCCAGCTCGGCCGTGTTGATTTCATCCTTGCCGAAGACGATGAAATGGTTGTGCAGCATGCGGATGCTGGGTACCCCCGCGGAGGTGAGCGGCCAGGTCGCATCCAGGCTCGCCTCGCCCGCGAGCACCAGGTGCGTATCCGGATCGGGGTAGCGTTCCAGCAGATAGTCGATGAGGATCTGGTTCATGCGGTTCCAGACGTGCCTGACGTTGTCCGGCACCTGGGTGCGGCGCACCGGCCGTCCCAGCGGGTTAAGGATGCAGTTCGAGGTGTTGTAGATGATCGAGGTGTCGAAGGTGTTGCTGTGGCCCAGCGCCTTGCGATACAGCAGCAGATTCTCCGGATTCTTCAGCAGCCCGTTGTTGTGCGCCAGGTCATTGAGGTTTTCGGTGCTGTTGAAGAACTCGTTCGGCGCCATGCCCTGCGGCACGTCGAGCGGGATGGGTCGAAAGGGCGTGACGATCTGTCTCGGGCCCGATGGCATGGTGGTGTACCCGGTGAGATTGAAGCCGCGGCGTGGAAAACGCTGGCCTGAAAGTGAGGACTGCCCGTGATTAACTCATAAAACGGAGTGACGGTAAACGCCGTCTGATCGGAATGACGCTCACTCACACCCGGAAATAGCCACGGAAACACACGGAAGGCACAGACAGCGTTAGTGACTATTCCGTGTGCTTCCGTGGCCATAGGGACGTCGATAGGAACGACACCCGTTAAGTAAGCGCCATTACTGTCTGATCCGAATACCTCACTCGCAATGCCACTTAGCGAATGAGTCATGGACAGGATGATCGTTGCGGATTGCAATCCAAGCACGGCTGGTCCAAAGTTCGCACCTGACATCACAATCGGATCCGTGGACCATGAAGAAGCTTCTCCTGCTCTGCTGGCTGTCGGCTTCATTACTCGGCGGGACTGCCCTTGCCGGGGAAAAACCCATGCTGCTGGCCACGCAGAAACCCGTTACGCCGGCCGGACAGGCGGAAGCCTCCAACCCCTGGAAATCGCTAAATCCGAAACAGCTGAGACTCGAATCGGGATCCGCGCTGGTGGTGGACGCTCAGGGTAACGAAGTCTATGCCAAGCAGGTAGACGAACCCCAGCCCATCGCCTCGATCACCAAACTGATGACCGCCATGGTCGTGCTGGACGCCGCGCTGGCGCCAGAGGAACGCATCACCATCACCCGGGATGACCGTGATCTCATTCGTTACTCCGGCTCGCGTCTGCAGCCCGGGGCGACGCTGACGCGCGATCAGCTGCTGCGCCTCGCGCTGATGGCCTCGGAAAACCGGGCGGCCAACGCCCTCGGCCGTACCTATCCCGGCGGGCGCCAGGCCTTCGTCCAGGCCATGAACAAAAAGGCCAGGTTCATAGGCATGAAGTCCAGTCACTTCGCCGATCCCGCCGGGCTGGATAGCGGCAATGTCGCCACGGCCCGCGACATGGTGAAACTGGTGCGCGCGGCGCACAAGTATCCGTTGATCCGCGAGGCGACCACCACCAGGACCATGAGCGTTCACCCGTACAAGAGCCGGGGCGAGCTCCGGTTCAACAACACCAATCGTCTGCTGAAAAACGCCGCCTGGCAGATCCAGCTGAGCAAGACCGGCTACGTCAACGAGGCCGGTCGCTGCCTCGTGATGCAGGCCAGGATCGCCGATCAGCCCCTCGTCATCGTGCTGCTCAATTCCTTCGGCAAGCTAACACCCTTCGGCGATTCGAACCGGATTCGCAAATGGATCGAAACCGGCGCCGAAAGGGTGATCGGAATAGCCAGGTAACCGCTACCCGGGTGTCTCAGTCCTCCTGCCCGGAGTAGGCGTTGTAGAACTGCCTGGCCGTGCGGCCGCTTCTCGATGCCCGGGACATGGCGAACAGCCGCGCGGCATCGTGCAGTGCCAGACGGTCACCCGGGTACTGCGGGAAGTAGCTGTCCACGATCGCCAGATAGCCGCGCAGGTCGGGCTGGTAGAACGACAGCCAGAGTCCGAAGCGGTCCGACAGCGACATCTTTTCCTCCACCGCATCGGAATAATGCAGCTCGCCCTCGACCAGCCTCGTCCCCTCGCTGTCCGCCGGGTACTCGGGCAACAGGTGCCGGCGATTCGAGGTGACGTACAGCAGGACATTGTCGGGCGGCGGTTCGATCGATCCTTCCAGGATGCTCTTCAGGGCCACGTAGGAATTCTCGTTGGCTTCGAATGAGAAATCGTCGGTGTAAACGATAAACCGCTGCGGGAGTTCCCGGATGTCATCGACGATGTCCGGCAGATGTCGCAGGTCGTCCCTGTAGATCTCGATCAGGCGCAGGCCGCGGGAATGATACGTATTCAGAATCGCCTTGATGAGGGAGGACTTGCCCGTACCCCGGGCACCCCACAACAGGGCATTGTTGGCCGGCTTGCCTGACAGGAATCGCTCCGTGTTGACTGCCAGCGCCTGCTTTTGCCGGTCGATGCCGATCAGCTCGTCGAGCCTCACCGGATCGACGGACGTAACCGGGTGCAATTGCTCCCGGCGTTGGCGCCAAACCGCGGCTACCGTGTGATTCCAGTCGATTTCCATTGCCTCATCCGTGGTTCAAGCGACAGTGAACGCGGGCGGCCGGCGCCGCCAGCGGTCAACATCCTGGTGATTCGCCTCCGGTCACTGCACCGACATCGGTCACCGTGCTTTTGCGGTGGTGCTGGCTTCAGGGTTAATCCCGCAGGTGGTACCACAACACTACCTGTTCGCTCCCGAACCCTGCCGCCATCGCGGTAACCGTGGCCACCGGTGCGTCAATGTACGGTGCTGGCATCGCTTTCGTCGGATTCAGGCGCCACCGGTGCGGTATAGACACGGATCGCCGGATAACCACCGCCGGGGTAGCCGCCCCAGCCGTAGCCCGGAGGCCCGCCCCAGCCATACCCCTGGTAGCCGCCGCCCCAGCCATAGCCCGGATACCCGCCCCAGCCGTAGCCCGGGTAGCCTCCGTACCAGGGTCCTCTGTGCCAGGGACGGTCGTAGTAATCGTCGTCATCGTCGTTGTTCCACCAGGCGCCGGCATTGGTCCAGCCCATGGCAGCGGTGCCGGCGACAATCGCGGTCAGTAAAATGCTCGGTAGTGTTTTCATCGTTTAGCCCTTTCACTCGTGGTTCTTGACAACACCCCGCTCGATAGGGTGGTCTCAGGGTTACTCTAGTTTATAAAACAAATGAATTTACGGGAAATAGGCCACAGGCCGAAATTTTCGGCCAGGCGGACCATAAACCATGGTCCTCCCAGAATTCCAGCGGCAGCGGGTGGCCGCAAACGGCTGTCCCCGGGAAGATGCGCGATGCACCGGGTTCCAGGCGGGAACGGGTGCCTGCCAGACAATATCGCCCGGGGATTCGCCATCCACCGTCTGTTTTCTTACTGCAAGACGGCGCTACACTTTACGGCGACATGAAGAAATCGCTCGTCTGCTGGCGCTGCGGCGCCGTCGTCAAACCGGAACAGCGGCCTATCTCGCGGCTGGAACGCTGCCGTACCTGCCAGGCCGATCTGCACGTCTGTCGCCTGTGCCGTCACTACACCCCGCGGATGACCGGCTACTGCGACCACGATCACGCGGAACCGCCCCGCGAGCGGGAGCGCGCCAATTTCTGCCAGTATTTCAAGCCGCGGAACGGTGCCTTCGCGCCCGGGGAAGGGGGTATCGACCGGCGCGCGCGCGACGGGCTGGAGGCATTGTTCGGCAAGAACCCACCACAGCCATCCACCCCGGCCCGCCCGTTGCCGGAGGCCGGCCGGGCACGGGAGGAGCTCGATCGCCTGTTTGGCGAAGGGTCAACGGACGACGGCCAGGGAGCCCCGGAAGTCTAGTCTGCATTCCTCACCGGGATCCCGGAAGGAAGCCGGTCGCTCCCGGAGGCTCCATACGGTGTTTCGCACCGCGGGTTAATGACTGGCTGGCTTGCGGAGCTTGAGCGTATCGCTGCGTCAACCGAACCGGTGTTACTTTTGGGCGGGAAGATCATTAGACTAGAAAGTCTACGGCCGGACGACGGCGGTATGCCTGCCCTGCCGGTCGGTGATCTAACCGGGGCGGTAGCGGCGTCTCAAATGCTTGATAACGAGAATGAGAGGATCAAACCATGAACTACCTGATCGTACTGTTTGTCCTGTTGATACCGGTTGCCTCGAGCGCACAGGGTTCGGCTCTGGATGCGGAAACCAATTATCCGCAGCGGGTACGCGCGGGTACGCTCCTGTCGAACTGCGCCTCGGGCGCATTGACCGCCGAGGATCGCGAACGTCGCAGATATTGCGCGGCATTTATCAGCGGGATCGAAGAGGGCGTGCGCCTCGTGGAGCAAGCGCGCGGGATAAAACCGACGGTCTGTCCATCGGCATGGATTGCGTCGCCCAACCTGGTGGATGCTTACATGAATTATGCCGCCGAACACCGCGACCAGATGCACCAACCTGCCGCATCATTGGTGATCGCGGCCCTGCGGGAAGCCTATCCCTGCAGCCTGACGCCGTAGCCAGGAGGTCCCGCAATCATTCCTCGGCTGGCATCACCAGGGGCGGCGATGACAAGCACCGTGACATTGTCCGACCCACCGTGCTCCAGCGCACGCTCGATCAAGCGGTCCACCGTACCCTGTACCGTCAGACCGGCAGCGAACACCGTTTCGATCTCCGCATCCGCCAGCTCGCCTGTCAGACCATCGCTGCATAGCAGAATGCGGTCGTCGCGGTAGAAATCACCACTCACCGTATCGACGATTACGCAGGAAGCATCGCTGCTGCCGAGGCATCGCGTGAGTATGTTCCGGTACGGGTGCCGCGCCGCTTCCTCCCGGCGGAGTTCCCCGCTGTCCACAAGTTGCTGCACGAACGAGTGGTCGCGGGTGAGCCGCACGAGCTGCCTGCCGTTCCACAAATAGGCGCGACTGTCGCCGATCCACGCGACCTGGTACACGTTCCCGCTGATATGCAGCCCCACCGCGGTGGATGCCATGCCGGCTTTCCCGCGCCCCTCGCCTACCGCCTCGAGCACCGCGGCATGGGAGGATATCAGCGCCTGCGCGAGCGGCATGCCCGCGTGCAGGCGCTCCGCCACATGTGCGACGACGATGGCGCTGGCGACCTCGCCATCGGCCTCCCCCCCGAGCCCGTCGGCGACGATCCACAGACCCAGCTCCGGATCCGCCAGATAGCTGTCTTCATTGTGTTCACGCCGCCAGCCCGTATGTGTTGCATGGCCAGATTCCGATGTTTGCATGCCGCTCCCCAGCCACCCGCGCAGCAAACAGGAATAAGCCATTTACCGGTCGCGCGCAACCACGGCACGTTGGCTCCAGAGTCCGACGGTACACTTTTCTTTCCCGACAGCCGATGGCAGCCGGGCGGAGACCTCGAGAACCTGTTCGAGAAAATCACCACGTCCACCTGGCCGGGATAAACCGCGTGAATGGTGGCGATGTTGTGGCGGGCGACCCGATCCCCGCGGCACGCCGGTTCGCGTATGTCGAAGCGAGGGTTTACTGATAACCGGACCGGGCGGCTGTCTGGCCGTCAGTGGAAAATCCTGACGCCGGTCGCAGACGCTCAATGCAGTTGAAACGTCGCATACCCCCCCAGGGCGGACTCGATATCCTGGAGAGTGGGTCTTGAGGCCAGTGCCGGAGAGTCGAAGGCGCCGCCACAGACCAGGGAAAGCACGTCCGGTTGCCGCTCGGAGTGCAGGTACAAGGTGTAGATCTTCATCACCCTGCCCTCGCCATCACCGCCTCCGTCACTTCCACCGCCCCCGATCGCCAGCTGCAAATCCACGTTCACCGCCACCACGACGCCTCCCGAGGCGACGACATGCACGATGTCGGATGAGACCTTCACGACAGTGAAGCGGTCGGCATGTATCGTCTGTGGCTGGTCGGCCAGGTTCCTGACCGTCAGCTCGCAGTGCGGCCGGTATTCGTTGATCGCCGGCTGCGTCACCCCCGCCTGGAAAAACACGCGTGCCATCCCGGGCGGAACATCAACATCCCGATGCAGTTCGAGGCTGGCGTTGCGCAGGGGGACATAGTCGCGGGTTGCCTCGTTCCTGATCAACAACGGTCCGCAGGCCACGAGTAACCACGCGTATGACAGCACAACGGCGAGGGCACGCCGCCGTCTCAAGGGTTCATTGCCTCCGCGCGGCGGTATCGAATTGCGATCAACTGCTGAATTGCTGCATCAAGGAAATAACCGGCGGAATCAGCGCGGTAGCCAGGATCAGGACCCCATACAGAAACGCACGAATCGTTTCATTCATCGCAGCCTCCTTGGCGACGACAACATACAAAAGCGCAAACCCCCGGCTGTAGCCGTCCATCCGTAATCGAACAGCCCATGGTTACAGGGCACGAGTGGCGGGAATGCGGGCTTAGCTATCAGCCTAGTACAGATTCTTCCGAGGGCAAGTCAACATGCGCCGGGCCGGTGTCCGTCGTCAAACACTCGTCGCGAGGCCGATGAACGGCGTGCGCTATACCCGGAAGGTCTGGCCGAAACCGCGCACGTAAAGACCGCAGCGGGGGTTTAACCGGAACAACTGGAAGTCGGACAACCCGCACAGCGTATTGATGAATCTGCCGAAACTTTGCATGAAATGATCCAGTATTTCTTCGCCGACCGGGCTCTCGCGCGGGATGACCGACACGTCGCACAACAGCGTGAGCCGCCGGCGCGCAAACAGATTCTGTGCCGAATCTTCGTTCTCGATGAACTGAAGGCTGACGTGGCCGGTTTCCTGAAAATCTCGGGTGTGGCGCGCCAATCCACTGACAAACACGTAATAACTGCCGTTATCATCCGTCACATAGGGTGCATAACTTGCCTCCGGCACCCCGTCCTGATTTACCGTCGCCATCAGGACCGAGCGGAACGCCGACTGAAACTCACGCACCTCATGGAGCAGGTCATCATCAGACTTCGTTTGGGCTTGGGTTAACATATCGAGCCTATTCCGGTAATCATGCCTGTCTCGTGGTGTATCGATCCCGGGAGCACGGGACTGTCTTGATGGCTGTCGGGATCGGCTCACACAGTCGTACTCCCCTGCATAAATGTCGGGTTAATCCCGAATGGCCGATCCGGCATAACAATACCTGAACGATAAATCCATCCACCTTGTAAAGTTTAGACCATGCCGGGCAGTAACGCCTGGCCCCGGGGAAGCACCAACCGGTGATCAACCCGTTAACCGCCACGACTCGTGATCTTCTCACCCTCACTCAAGCGGCCATGGCTGCCTCCCCAAATTGTCGTTGCCGGCATGATGTATCGGGTATTTTCCAGATTCATCAGTGAATTGCCGGAAGCACGCAGTCGCTGCACGGCATGCGCGGATCCGATCCGCAACCTCCCGATCACCGCCGCTGATCCGCAAGGTGGTGGTCAACCCGTTATTCTGGAAGGCAGGGAGTTGACGGCTACCCGGTACCTGCTGCTATGCTGCCGCCAAACAATAATCACATATCCCAACAACATGCGGCATGGCCGCACCCCCAATTGCGCATCCCAACATTCCAGGAGTGTTTCCAGATGAATATATTCAACCAACCCAGGACCCTGTTTGCCCGTATCACCGACTCCCGCCGGCTACTGGCGCTTGCCGTCGCCGCCGGCCTTGCCGTCGCCACGCCGGTGCAGGCGGAGGATACCCCGCAACCGCAGGCAGCACCGCAGCCGCAGGCAGAACAACCGGCGGTTACGCCCGAGCAAAGTAAAAAGATGCAGGAAATCCAGGACGTGCACGCCGAGTACATGGATCTGCAGAAACGCATCACGCAGATCCAGCAGGATGCCCTGAAGGCACACCCCGAGTTGGGTAAGCAGGAGCAGTCCTTGCGTGACCTCATCCTGGAGAAGATGAGCGGCAACGGCAAGAATGCCAAGCAGGACATGGATGAAATCATCAAGCTCGAGGAGAAGCTGCGTAACGGCGACACGCCTGAAGGCGAACGTGAATCGCTGATGAGCGATTACCAGAAAAAGGCGGTTGCATTCCGCAACGCCCAGAATGAGGCCATGAAAAACCCGGAAGTACAGGCCGCGCAGAAGAAGTTCATGGACGACGTCATGACCGCCATGAAGGAGAAGGATCCGCAAATCGAGCAGATGATGCAGCAGTTGCAGCAGAAGCAACAGCAACTGTCGCAGATGATGAAGGACGCCGGGCATATGCAGCAGTAATGCTGTCCCCGGGGTATCAACGGGACAGGGCGTTCGAAACACTTGCGGCTATGCCGTCCTCCGGCAGCAAGCCCCCGCGTCTTGCCGGCGCGCACGCGCGGGGTTAAGGCGACATCGGACTGGCGGGGAAACCGGCTTGCCGGATTACCCGCGCGGGCCGTCCGCCGCTACAGGAACCCGCGGAACAGGTAGATGCTCAGAAATATACCCAGGACGCCGACGATGCCGTTGGTGACCATCCCGAGTCGGGGATTGTAGCCGGTGGGTATTTCGACCGGTTTCAGGGTCCTCAGCACCCGGCGATGCTGCAGAATGGAAGCGAGGGCGACATACGAGGCCAGCAATATGAAGGCAATTCCGACGATGAAGGAGATATGGCGCTGAAACACCTTGAACTCCTCGCGCCCCATGATCTGCAGGAACAGACCGAAGCGCTCGATCAGGAAGCCGAACGCCATCAGTGAGATGCTGGTCCGGTTCCACGCCAGCAGCGTGCGCTCGGCGGCGAACAGGACGCGCGGATCATTCAGGTCAGACATCGCTGTATCCCGTGCCAGGGTCTGGCGTTTGCCTCGCGGCGGCGGTTGAGCGGCGGACACCCCCGGCCCCGCCCCGTGCATCACGGCGGGTAGTACCCGGAAGCCACAGTCTAATCGACATTGCCAAACCTCATTCCTCCGGGCCACTACCCTCCCAGGTCCTTTTGCTTCCCGATGCGGTAGGCGTCGATGATTCCGACGATCCAGCACACCATCAGCAGCAGCGACACGGCAGTGATAACCAGGCTGTCGGAGCTGGTGGCAGCCTGGGCGGCGGCCTGGGTAATTGTATCAGTATCAGGCACCCCGCCTTCAGTCTCGATGCTGTCCAGGATGGCATAGGCTTGCTGCACGGCAGTCACGATCATGACGTACAAACCGGCCATGACCACCAGCATCAGCGCGAAACCCCGCTGGTAGCGTTTCAGCGCGATCTGACCGAGGCCGGGGAACACCAGACCCGACAACAACGCTCCCTTCAACGAGT
>JAHKKL010000284.1 GCA_020027635.1 Gammaproteobacteria bacterium | reverse complement strand
TGACGTATTCCTTTTCATAACGTTGCTTAAAGTCGGAATGGCTCGCTTCCTTGGTTATGTCTGCGGCGCCGACTCGAAACCACTGAGCTGGAAGTGGTTGTGTCCTTGTGACCGGCGTGCCCATCGGGTACCCATCTATGCAGGCGTGATCTGCGTCCGCGAGAGTAGGCGCTAGCAGGAAACAGAGCATCATTTTAAGGCGAAGGCGCATAACAGTTTAATAGACCGATTACGCAGTATTGGGTGATAGGCCGCATCGGCCTATTGCGGTCACAGGCAGAGATTACTAGAGATTCGAACCCCGAGCCATCCTATGGCGAACAGCTAAGACAAGTCGAATGCAGACTCACGGATTTAGTAAGTAGAAATACGTATTCAAGCCTGACTTGACCGGCATGCATGAAGGTCCGGGTCGATAATCGCCCATAGACGCCATCCCCGAACAATCATAACTGGCTAAGTAACCACACCGGCACATCTGGTGCGCACGGCGCACCCTACGACTGGCCCTTTGATTCCGATTCGCCGGGTCAGGGTTTGCGGTTCAGCAAATCCTTGAGACTGGCGAAGGGGCTGTGTGTGGCGGCCGCTTCTGTTTTACCGTCCGAAGTTCCGACCCCGGGCACGGGAGCATCCAGGTAGCGGGCGTGTTCGTTGTCGTGGCAGTAAAGACACAGCAGCTCCCAGTTGCTGCCGTCCGGCGGGTTGTTGTCATGGTTGTGATCGCGGTGATGCACCGTCAGTTCGTGCAGGTTCGCGCGGGTGAATTCGCGGCTGCAGCGCCCGCAGATCCAGGGGTAGAGTTTGAGCGCCTGCTCCCGGTAGCCCTGCTCGCGCTGTTCCCGCTCGCGCCGGGCCGCGGCGACGATTTGGTCCAACTTGTCGTTGTTGGGTGATGATTTCTTCGAGGGCATGGGCAGCGCTTTGTTGGGTTACGCCCTTCGGGCTAACCCAACCTACATAGAATCATCTTCGACTTGTTCATCATTGCTTAGCCGGCGCCCGTCCCGCCCACCGTCAGCTCGTCGATCAGCAGGGTCGGCTGCCCGACGCCTACCGGAACGCTCTGGCCGTCCTTGCCACAGGTGCCGACGCCGCTGTCCAATTGCAGATCCCGCCCGACCATGGAGACGCGCTTCAACACATCCGGTCCGTTGCCGATCAGCGTGGCGCCCTTGACCGGACGGGTCACCCGACCGTTTTCGATCAGGTAGGCCTCGCTCGCGGTGAACACGAATTTGCCCGAGGTGATGTCGACCTGCCCGCCGCCGAAGTTCACGGCATACAGGCCTTTCTCAACGGAGGCGATAATCTCCTGCGGGTCAGACTCGCCGGCGAGCATGCAGGTATTGGTCATGCGCGGCAGCGGCAGATGCGCATAGGATTCGCGGCGGCCGTTGCCGGTGGGCGCGACCCCCATCAGGCCCGCATTCAGCCGGTCCTGCAGATACCCCTTGAGGATGCCCTTCTCGATCAGCACCGTGCGCTGGGTCTTCGTTCCCTCGTCATCGACATTGAGCGAACCGCGGCGCCCCGGCAGGGTCCCGTCGTCGACGACCGTGCACAGCGGCGAGGCCACCTGCTGTCCGACCAGGCCGGCAAAGGCCGAGGTCCCCTTGCGGTTGAAATCGCCCTCCAGGCCGTGACCGATCGCCTCGTGCAGCAGAATGCCCGGCCAGCCCGGGCCCAGGACGACCGGCATGGCGCCGGCGGGCGCGGCGACCGCATCGAGGTTGACCAGCGCCTGGCGCACGGCTTCGCGCGCGTACCCCAGCGCCCGGTCTTCCTCGATGAAAAAGGCGTATTCCGTGCGTCCGCCGCCGCCGGCGTTGCCCTGCTCGCGGCGACCGTTCTGCTCGACGATGACGTTGACGTTGAAGCGGATCAGCGGACGCACATCGGCAGCGAGCGTGCCGTCGCTGACCGCGACCATCATCACCTCGTGCACGCCGGCGAGACTGACCACCACCTCCTTGACACGCGGGTCCTGGCGCCGCGCCTCGGCATCCACCCGCCGGAGCAGCGCCACCTTGTCATCCGCCGACATCCCGTCGAGCGGATCGATCGCGGGGTACAGGATATTTCCCTCGCCCCGGTGCCAGGCCTGCAGCCTGCCCGCCGCACCGCGTCCGGCGATCGCGCGCGCCGCCTGCGAGGCCTCCAGCAGGGCCGGCATCTGGATCTCGTCCGAATAGGCGAAGCCGGTCTTGTCACCGCTGATCGCCCTGACCCCGGCCCCCTGCTCGATGCTGTGGATGCCCTCCTTGACGATGCCGTCCTCGAGCAACCAGGACTCGTAGCGGGTCGACTGGAAATAGATGTCGCCGCCATCGACCGCATGACCCAGCAATTTGCCGAAGACCCGGTCGAGGTCATGTTCATCCAGTCCCGCGGGGGCCAGCAGGCGCTGGCGGGCGATATCGAGATTCGTCGTGGTTGCAGTGGTCATGGCGTTGTGCTCACCGGCACCCCAGACGGCGGTGACGGATGCTGGGGAAATTCCGGCGCGCGCTTTCCAGGCGATCCAGGTCGATGCTGGCGCACACGACACCGGGTCCGCGCGCCAGGCTGTCGAGCACAGTTCCCCAGGGATCGACGATCATGCTGTGGCCATGCGTCTCGCGCCCGCTCAGATGGTAACCGCCCTGGGCGGCCGCGGCGACATAGCAGAGGTTTTCGATGGCCCGTGCCCTGACCAGTATCTCCCAGTGCGCGCGGCCGGTGATCGCCGTAAAGGCGGCGGGCAACGCCAGGAACTCCATGCCCTGTTCCAGCTGCTGCCGGAACAGTTCCGGGAAACGCAGGTCGTAACAGACCGCCAGTCCCATGCGGCCGAATGGCGTGTCGACCACCACGACCTTGTCATCGGGTTCGATAGTTTCGGATTCGGTGTAGCGCTCATTGCTGTCGACAAGCTTGACGTCGAACAGATGGATCTTGTCATAGCGTGCCGCCTGCCTGCCCTTGTCATCGAACACCAGGCAGCTGGCGCGGACCTTGTCCGGGCTGGTTGCATGGAGTGGAATGGTTCCGCCGACGATCCAGATGCCGTGGCGTGCGGCCTGCAGTGAAAGAAAGGCCTGCATCGGACCGGAGCCTTGCGGTTCGCGCACCGCCACCTTGTCGCGTTCCGACAAGCCCATGATGGCAAAGTTCTCCGGCAGTATCACCAGCTTCGCACCGCGGCTGACGGCCTGCTCGATCAGTCGCTCGGCCTCCAGCAGATTGGCCCCGACATTGGGCCCCGAGGCCATCTGGATACAGGCGATTACCGTCATCGAATGATTTGTCCTGGTCGTTCACGCATTGGCTGTCGGGCGCCTCGAATGCTTTGAATCGGTTTTATGTAGGAGCGAGCTTGCTCGCGAACGCGGTGTTTGATACCCAACGGCTTCGCGAGCAAGCTCGCTCCTACACAGGGGACATCCCAATCAATCGTGGTGCCCTGTACACATCGGGCTATCTGCTGGGAAGGATACCATACCCGCGCGCCGCGCCACGGCGGCAAATGGCTAAAAGCAGGCGTTATTCACTCAGCCTTCGCAGGGGTTTTAGCCGCCGGTTCCGGGGGCGGGATTTCGATTTTGGTATAGACGGGATCGGACCAGGGGCCGGTAACGGCATAATGCGTGTGCGTAAACCGCGACACCTTCTCCAGTTCGTCGCCCAGCAGG
>JAHKKL010000283.1 GCA_020027635.1 Gammaproteobacteria bacterium | reverse complement strand
GCAGCGGCCGTGCCGGGAGCTTCAGCTCCAGCGTTTTCTGTTTATCCTCGAGCTCCACCACGGACTGCCAGGCCTCCTCCCGGCCTTCCATCCGGATGGCAACCGGCACCCGCAGCGCGTAAGCCGCCCCTTCCTGCACCTGTTCGATCCGGGCGGTAAGCGCATAGCCTTGACCCTCGGGCCGGACACGCGCACCGCTGATCCGCAACCGCGGCGCCCCCTCGCGCTGCACCCACTGGTCGAAAAAGGCGGTGAGCGGCTGCCCGCTCACCCGGCTGAAGACCTCCTCGACATCCGTAAACCCGGCATCCCGGAAACGGTACTGCGCATACAGGGCGCGCAATCCCTGAATGAAGACTGCATCGCCCAGTTGCAGGCGCAGCATGTGGAACAGCATCAGCGCCTTGCCGTAGCCGACCGCCTCGGTCGCGGCGCTGTGACGGCTGCGGAACGCGGTCAGCGGAAAATCCTGCTGAGTGCGCACGTAGTCGGCGTAGTTCTGCAGCACACCGCGCCGGTAGTCGACCCCTTGCCCCTGCTGCTCCTTGATCAGATGATCGGCCAGGTAGCTGGTCAGGCCCTCGGACCAGTTGCCGCCGGCAGTGTCGACGTAGACGCCGTTGCCCCACCAGTTGTGCAAAATCTCGTGGGGATAGGAGGAATGCAGGATGAACGGCAGGCGGATGACCTTCGATCCGAGCAGGGTGAACGAGGGCATGCCGTAGCCGGTCTCCCAGAAGTTTTCCACCAGGGCGAACTTTTCGTAGGGGTAAGGCCCGATCAGCCCGCTGTAAAGGCGGATATAGTCGGCGGTCGCATCGAGGTACGGCCGCGCCAGCGCCGCATCGGGCTCGCGCAGCAGCACCATGGCCTTTACGCCGTCCGTGTCCTGCGCGTATTCGCTGAAGCGTGCGGCGATGAGGTAAATCTCTTCCTGCGGATGACCGCAGTGCCAGTGTTCCCGGGTGCCGGTCTCACCGTGCTCCTGCGCCAGGCGCTCACCCTGGGTCATACCGGTCCAGCCGGGCGGCAGGCCGAGGTCGAGGTCGAAGGTCAGCCGCTCTCCCGCGACCCGCGGATACCAGTAGCTCTCGGCGGCGAGAAACACGCCCTCCCCGTCGATCATACCCGCGGTCTCGCGGAAGCCGCGCGCATACTCCTCGCCCTGTTGCTGCAGCGCATGCCGGATGCGACCCCGGTAGCGCAGCACGAAGCGGTTCTGCCCGTCCGGCAACAGTACGCGGTAGCGACGCGGCGTCACCTCCATCGCTTCCGTCGACTTCGAAGCCGGAGGATTATCCGCGCCCCGCACGGCCAGCGCCTGCAGGCGCACCCCCTCGGTCAGTACCTCGGGTGCCAGATCCGGATGCAGTTCGAATTCCATTGGTCCGGATGTGCCGTCACGGGTGATGGTGTCGACCACCGTGATGGAATGTTCATCCGGGCTGACTTGCACCTGCAGTGCATGGTGCAGATCCGCCCGGGTGGGCAGCGGCAGGAGGAACACCCACGCCAGACACACCGCTGAGCAGCGTTTTAGCAGTCGCCTGACGCACGCTCGCCGGGCTGAAACGGATACACTCATGCGTACTGCCTGCTGTGCCGGAAAAAGTCTGATCCGAATGGCATTGACCTGGGCGTTTCCATAATCGATGTAGAGTGGGTCAGGCACGCGGTGTGTGCCGTAACCCACCGGATGTGCCGGCAGGCACACGTAAATAAATGCTTCGACTTATGTAAGTGCCATTCGAAGCTGATCCCATAAACGCTGCGCATCCGGTGATCTGCGGTTCGCGACAGTGAGGACCCGTTGCACGGTGACAAGTTCCCGATGGTCAGAATGTACAACTCGATCTCCGCCCGGGATGCTCCATCGCACCCGCACCGGGCACGCAGATTCGTACGGGCTTCCTGATATAGTAATCAAACGGCCGGATACTTTGCAGAACTTCCCGGCGGCATACCGAAGTGTATCTCAGCGGACTATGCCTCCTGCCCGGATTGCGGTTCAGCCAGGAATTTGCCACGCTGCCGGCGATTCGACTGAAGCTTGCCGGGACTACGCAACCTGGAGCTTGCAGCGTTCCCAATGACCAGGATGAAGCAATAATGGTAGATCAGAATCTTCTCAAGGAATTGCGTATCGAGGACGGCGACCGCGATGGCGGCGGCCGGCATCGCTGGCTGGGGGCGGTCATCGTGGTCGCGCTGCTCGCCGCCCTGGGCGGCGGAGGGTATTACGCGTTCCTCGGGCAGGCGCTGGCCGTTGCCACCGCGACCGCCGAACCCCCCGCCGCCAGCGCGGGCGCGGTAGCGGTACTGGAAGCGGCTGGCTATGTCACCGCGCGCCGCGAGGCCACGGTCTCCTCGAAAATTACCGGCCGGCTCGCGCAGGTGCTGATCGAGGAAGGCGAGTCCGTCGCGGCCGAACAGGTGCTCGCGCGCCTCGATGACGTCGACGCCAGAGCGGCACTGGAGCTGGCGCAGGCGCGCCTCACCGCGGCGCGTGCCCAGCTCGGCCAGATCGAGGCACAGCTCGAGCAGGCGCGCCGGGATGCCCGGCGTCAGGAAGAACTGCGCGAGAAGCGGCTCAACTCGGAACAGGCGTTGGAGACCGCGCGCACCCAGGTGCTCACCCTGACCGCCGAGCTGGAAGCCCAGCGCGGTCAGGTCGGCGTGGCCGAGGCACAGCTGCGGGTCGCGCAGGTGGACTACGACAACACCATCGTGCGCGCGCCTTTCGCGGGCGTGGTTGTCGCCAAGGCGGCGCAGCCCGGGGAGATCGTTTCGCCCATTTCGGCGGGCGGAGGCTACACGCGCACCGGCATCGGCACCATCGTCGACATGGACTCGCTGGAAATCGAGGTCGACGTCAACGAGGCGTATATCAACCGCGTCAAGCCGCGCCAGCCGGTACAGGCGGTGCTGGATGCCTACCCCGACTGGAAGATACCGGCGGCGGTGATTGCCATCATTCCAACCGCCGACCGCAGCAAGGCCACTGTCAAGGTGCGCATCGCGCTCGAGCAGAAGGATCCACGCATCGTGCCCGATATGGGTGTGCGCGTGGCCTTCCTCGACGATCAACCCGGCGGGAACCCGGCGCAGTCCTTGCGGGGCGTGCTGGTGCCGGCGAATGCCGTCGTCCAGCGTGACGGCGCCAGCGTGGTATTCGTGGTGGAAGACAAACGCGCCCGGCTGCGCCCCGTCACCGCGGGAGAACGCTACGGTGACATGCGCCTGGTGGAGGACGGACTGAAGTCCGGTGAACATGTGGTGATCGATCCGCCCGCGGGACTCGGCGACGGCATGCGCATCTCCCCGCGCGCACCGGGCGCCTAGCGGCCATGCCGGACGATACCCCCCTGGTCGCCATCCGCGGCGTCAGCAAGATCTACGAACGCGGCCGCCAGAAGGTCGAGGTGCTGCACCACGTGGAGCTGGACATACCCGCCGGCGATTTCCTCGCGCTCATGGGGCCGTCCGGGTCGGGCAAGAGCACGCTGCTCAACATGATCGCCGGCCTGGACATACCCAGCGAGGGCAGCATCAGCGTCGCCGGCCGGCGCATCGACCGTCTGTCCGCGAACGAACTCGCCCGCTGGCGCGCCGCGCACGTCGGCTTCGTGTTCCAGTTCTACAACCTGTTGCCCGCGCTCTCGGCGCTGAAGAACGTG
>JAHKKL010000282.1 GCA_020027635.1 Gammaproteobacteria bacterium | reverse complement strand
GATGAAGCGAGTGATCCGCTGACTGAAGCCGATGTATTTATCGCCTACGGGCGGGTGCAGCAGGCGGAGGATGTAATCAGGAACGCCTTGCAGGGCAATCCCGAGAACCGAGATCTCAAGATGAAACTGATCGAGATCTATCACGCAGCCGGCAATGCCTCCGCCTTTGACGCCCAGGCAACCAAGTTCCGCGAAACAGTCGGCGAGGATGATCCCCACTGGCAGCGGGTGGCCAGCATGGGTTACGAGCTTTCACCCGCCAATCCCCTGTATCAGACGGCCATATCGCTGAGCCCGGTTCGGGATGGCGAGGTGGATTTTGATATGGACCTCTCCGGCATGGAGGAGAGCGGTGCCGCTGGGAACGCAGCCGCCAACGAGATCGGGCTTAATTACGAAACCGTCGTCAAGGGAACCGGGGCTTATGCTGAAAACATCGATTTCAATCTGGATGAGCTGAATTTAAACCAGGAGGAAGATGACCTTGGTGAGGGACTGCTCCAGGATAGTGACGAAATCGGCACCAAGCTTGATCTCGCGCGCGCCTATATGGACATGGGCGATCCCGACGGGGCCAGGGGCATCCTGGAAGAAGTGATAGAGGAAGGTAGCGACGAACAAAAGACCGAAGCGGAAAGCCTGATTTCGCAACTTGCCTGACCCCGCGGGCGGTTGCAGAAAGACTGCCGCATGCATCGGGCCAACAGGACCCAGTAGTGCAGTGCAGAATGGAATCCGGATGATGACCGCCGGGTAGACGGTACCTCCGCCCGGTTCACCTGTTGTACCTGTTAGGGCCAGGCGTTCACACCCCACGATCCGAATATTCCTGGCAACGTATGCGCATCGCACTGGGTGTCGAATATGACGGTACGGACTTTCACGGCTGGCAGCGCCAGCGCACCGGCCGCACCGTACAGGGCTGTCTGGAGGAAGCACTTTCCCGGGTTGCCGACCATGAACTTGCCGCCGTGTGTGCAGGACGCACCGATACCGGTGTACATGCCGTCGAACAGGTAGTCCATATCGATACCACGGCGGTCCGCGATGATAAGGCCTGGATACGCGGCGGCAACGCAAACCTGCCCGCGGATATCCGCATTCAATGGGCCAGGGAAACGGATGACACCTTCCACGCGCGTTTCTCGGCGCACCGACGGCATTATCGCTACGTGATTTTCAACAGACCCTATCCCTCGGCCCAGTTCCGGCACCGGGCCTGCTGGGTCTACACCGAACTCGACGAGGCCAGCATGCGGCAGGCCGCCATCAACCTGCTCGGCGAACATGACTTCACCTCGTTTCGCGCCCTTGCCTGTCAGGCAAAGCATCCGGTCCGGACGATTTATACACTCGACGTCAATCGTCACGGTGATTTTATCTACATCGACGTAGTGGCGAACGCCTTCCTCCATCATATGGTGCGTTGTATCGCCGGCGTACTGATTACCACCGGCCGCGGAGAAGCATCACCGGAATGGGTCAAACAGGTGCTGGATGCCAGGGACCGCGCCGCCGGCGGCATAACCGCGCCGGCTGCGGGGTTATACCTGGTCGCGGTCCACTATCCCGAGCGATTTGCCATCCCCCGCAGCGGCTGGCTGCCGGAATACGGACGTTAACACCCCGGTAATCACGCAAGCGCCGGGTTTCTGTTACGCTTGCAACTGATTGGCGAGGAGCCTGACGACACGCCGCTATGGCCTGATCATGCGTACCCGCGTTAAAATTTGCGGCATTACCCGTGCCGAAGATGCGTGCAGCGCCGTTGAACATGGTGCCGATGCGATCGGCCTGGTTTTCTTCGAGGGCAGCCCGCGCCATGTGACGCTGGAGCAGGCGGAGCGGATAACGGCTGCCGTCGCTCCTTTCGTAACGGTGGTTGGCCTGTTCGTCGATGCATCGCCATCCGAGATACGGCATGTCCTCGAAAATGTCCCGCTGGGTCTGCTGCAGTTTCACGGCCATGAAGCCAATGATCACTGCAACCGGTATGGCCTGCCTTTCATCAAATCGATCGCGATGAGGCCGAGCACCGATCTGCGTGAGCAGGTCCAGGCATACCCCGATGCCGGCGGTATTCTGCTGGATACGTGGCAGCCGCAGACACACGGCGGCGGCGGGCGGGCATTTGACTGGGCAGAGGTGCCGCGCGATCTCACACTGCCCGTCATTCTTGCAGGCGGGCTGACGGCGGCCAACATCGCAACGGCCATCAGGCAGGTCAGACCGTATGCCGTTGATGTCAGCAGCGGAGTGGAAAGCGGGAAAGGCATCAAATCGGCCGAGAAGATTTCGGCCTTCATGAAAGGAGTAAGATCCAGTGACGCAGACACAGGCGACTGAAGCCGGCGCGGCCGGCACCTCGCTTCCGGATGAGCATGGCCATTTCGGCCCCTATGGCGGCCAATTCGTGGCGGAAACGCTCATGCTTCCCCTGGAAGAGTTGACCACCGCCTATTGGCGCTACATCAAGGATCCGGAGTTTCTGGCGGAACTGGATGCCGACCTTGCGCATTATGTCGGCCGCCCCTCGCCGCTTTATCACGCCGAACGCCTGAGCAGGGAGATCGGCGGGGCGCGCATCTATCTCAAGCGGGAGGACCTCAATCATACCGGCGCGCACAAAATCAACAACACGGTCGGACAGGCCCTGCTGGCGAAGCGTATGGGCAAGAAGCGCGTCATCGCCGAGACCGGCGCGGGGCAGCATGGTGTTGCCACCGCAACGGTCGCGGCCCGGTTCGGCATGGAATGCGTGGTCTACATGGGAGCCGAGGACATCAGGCGCCAGGCAATCAATGTTTACCGCATGCGTCTGCTGGGCGCCGAGGTGGTGGCGGTCACGTCCGGTTCGAAAACCCTCAAGGATGCCCTCAACGAGGCGCTGCGCGACTGGGTCACCAATGTCGATACCACGTTTTACATCATCGGCACGGTGGCCGGCCCGCATCCCTATCCTGTGATGGTAAGGGATTTCCAGGCGATTATCGGGCGCGAAGCCCGCGCCCAGGTACTGGAGCAGACCGGCAGACTCCCTGATGCGCTGGTGGCCTGTGTCGGCGGCGGTTCCAACGCCATCGGTCTGTTCTATCCGTTCCTGAATGACACGCAGGTGGCCCTCCATGGTATCGAGGCCGGCGGGGAAGGCATCGAAACAGGCCGCCACGCCGCACCGCTGTGTGCCGGCAGATCCGGTGTCCTGCACGGCAACAGGACCTACCTGATGGAGGATCAGGATGGGCAGATACTCGAAACGCACTCCATCTCGGCCGGGCTCGATTACCCCGGCGTCGGCCCGGAACACGCCTGGTTGAAGGACAGCGGACGGGCCCTTTATCACACCATCACCGACCGAGAAGCCCTCGCCGCCTTCCATCGACTGACCCGGACGGAAGGCATCATCCCTGCGCTGGAATCAAGTCACGCGCTGGCTTACGCCGTGAATCTCGCGGCCGGCATGGATCCTGACAGCATCATCGTGCGCGAGCAGCGGCGCAAGGCCCTGATTCCGTACGTGACGGCGGGGGATCCCCGGCCGGATGTGACCGTGCCCCTGCTGCACGCCCTGGTGAAGGCCGGGGCGGATATCGTCGAGATCGGCGTGCCGTTCTCCGATCCCATGGCGGACGGACCGGTGATTCAGGCGGCCTGCGAGCGGGCCCTGGCGCATCACGTCAGCCTGCATGATGTGCTGGGTATGGTCAGCGAATTCCGCCACCGGGACAACGTGACGCCGGTCGTGCTCATGGGTTATCTCAATCCGGTCGAGGTGTGGGGCTATGAGGCGTTCGCCGTGGCGGCGTCCGCGGCCGGCGTTGACGGCGTGCTGACCGTGGATATGCCACCCGAGGAGGGTGGCAGCCTCACGACGGCCCTGCACCGCCAGGGGCTGGATGCCATCTTCCTGCTCGCCCCGACCAGCAGTGCGTCTCGCATCCAGAAGGTGTGTCGCTCGGCTAGCGGGTTCGTCTACTACGTTTCGTTCAAGGGCGTGACGGGGGCGAATCGCCTGGATGTGGCTGCGGTCGCCGGCAAACTCGAGGAGATCCGCAAATATACC
>JAHKKL010000281.1 GCA_020027635.1 Gammaproteobacteria bacterium | reverse complement strand
GATGCCCATCAATTCGCCGCGCGCGCGCTTTTCCGCCTGCTCACGGCGCAGGCCCGCGTAATCCACCGCCTTCAGCACCTTCTCGAGCGCGGTGTGGTAGTCGCCGCTGTCGTATTGCCAGCCGAAGGCGGAGGTGTAGGGAAACTGCTCCTTCCTGATGAAGTTGCGCCGGCGAATTTCGGCCTTGTCGATGCCGAGTTTCTGCGCCAGGATGTCGATCATGCGCTCGATGAGGTAGACCGCCTCGGTGACGCGCACCGAACAGCGGTAGGCGACGCCGCCCGGGGGCTTGTTGGTGAACACCGCGTCGACCTTGAGATACGCGGTCGGGATGTCGTAGGAGCCGGTGCAGATCGACACCAGGCCGGCGGGCCACTTGGTCGGCTGGACATGGGAATTGAACGCGCCGTGGTCGGCCAGGATGTTCACGCGCAGCGCCGTGATCCGGCCGTTCCGGTCCGCCGCCAGCTCGCCCGTGCAGTGGTAGTCGCGCGCGAACGAGGTGGTCGACAGGTTCTCGATCCGGTCCTCGATCCACTTGACCGGCCGCCCGAGCACGATCGAGGCCACGATGGCGACCACGTAGCCCGGGTAGACGGGGATCTTGTTGCCGAAACCGCCGCCGATGTCGTGCGAGATCACCCGCACCTTGCTCTCGGGCAGTCCCGAGAGCAGCGAGATCACCGTGCGATAGATGTGCGGCGCCTGCGAGGTGATGTGCACCGTGAGGTCGCCCTTCACCTTGTCGAAGGAGGCCACGCAGCCGCAGGTCTCCAGCGGGCAGGGATGGACCCTGGGGTTCAGCATCTCCTGCTTCACCGTGACGGCGGCAGAGGCGAAGACCTTATCCGTCGCCGCCTTGTCGCCCGCCTCCCAGGTGAAGATGTGGTTGTCGTGGATGCGCTTGCCCTGTCCGGCCTCCGCCTTGCCGATCAAATCCTCGCGTATGACCGGCGCATCGGCATCCATCGCCTTGTGGGGGTCGACGATCACCGGCAGTTCCTCGTACTCGACCTCCACCAGTTCCACGGCATCGGCGGCGATGTAGCGGTCGTCCGCGATCACCATGGCGACTTCCTGGTTCTGGAATACCACCTTCTCGTCGGCCAGCACCGCCTGCACGTCACCGGCGAGGGTCGGCATCCAGTGCAGCTTCAGGGGCTTGAGGTCGGCGGCGGTGAGCACGGCGAGCACCCCGGGCAGCGCCAGGGCCTTCTCCTTGTTGATGGACTTGATGCGGGCGTGGGCATAGGGGCTGCGTACCATGTCGCCGAAGACCATGCCCGGCAGCTTGATATCGTCCACAAAGGTGCCCTTGCCCTGGATCAGCCGCGGGTCCTCCTTGCGTTTGCGGGCGCATCCGACGCCGCCGATCCGCGCCTCGCGCTCGATGACTTCTGCTGTCGCTGCCATGGTCTTAGCCCTCTTTCGCGGATTGCAGTTTCCGGGCGGCGTACTGCACCGACTTGATGATGTTCTGATAGCCCGTACACCGGCACAGGTTGCCGGCCATGCCCCAGCGGATCTCCGCCTCGGTCGGATTCGGGTTCTCCTGCAGCAGGCGGTAGGCGCGCATCATCATGCCGGGCGTGCAGAAGCCGCACTGCAGGCCATGCTCCTGCATGAAACCCTCCTGCACGGGATGCAGTTCGCCGTTCTTCGCCAGACCCTCGACGGTCATGACGTCGCTGCCCTGGGCCTGTACCGCCAGGATGGTGCACGATTTGACCGATATCCCGTCGAGATCCACCGTGCAGGCGCCGCAGTGGCTGGTTTCGCAGCCGATGTGGGTGCCGGTCTGGCCCAGCTCCTCGCGCAGCACATGGATCAGGAGTTCGCGGGGTTCCACCAGCGTCTCGACCTGCCGTCCGTTCAGGGTGAAAGCGAGATGTTGTCTGGTCATGGCGATTTCCCCTGTACCCGTTGCAGCGCCAGGCGTATCGCCCGGCGCGTCATTTCCCCGGCCATGTGCGTGCGGTACTCGGCATCGCCCCGCAGGTCCTCGGCCGGATCACAGATGGCCATGGCTTGCACTGCGGCCTGCTCGATGAGGTCCTCGTCGATGACCTTGCCCTCCAGGACCCGCTCCGCGGCGTCGGCCCTGAGCGGCGTGGGCGCCACGTTGGTCAGGGCAATGCCCGCTTTGCGGCAGCGCGTGCCGTCGAGCTGCAGGACCACGGCGGCGGCGGCCGTGGCGTAATCGCCGGTCTTGCGCTTGAGCTTGCAGTAGGCCTGCCCGGTCCCGGGCGGGGGGGTCGGGATGCGGATCTCGATCAGCAGTTCATCCGCTTCCCGCTGCGTGAGATAGGTGCCTTGATAGAAGCCGTTGGCCGAGACCACCCGCTCACCCCGGGGGCCGCGCAGGACCAGCAGGGCATCGAGCGCCATCATGACCGCGGGATGATCATTGCTCGGATCGCCATTGGCGACGTCGCCGCCCAGCGTGCCGCGATTGCGTACCTGCGGATCGGCGATCACCCGCGCCGCCTCGGGGATGAGGGGGCACTTCTCGTTCAGCAGGGCCGAGGCGATCAGTTCGCTCTCGGTGGTCATCGCTCCGATATGAATGACGCCCTGCGTCTCCCGTATGCCGCGCAGTACCGGGATACGGTTGATATCGATGAGATGGGCCGGCTCGGCGAAGCGCAGCTTCATCATCGGCAGCAGACTGTGGCCTCCGGCGAGCACCGAGGCTTCATCACCGTACTGGCCCAGCAGTGTTATGACTTCCTCCACGCTTGCCGGCGCGTGGTAAGCGAAGTGGCCGGGTATCATGGAATCCGCCTCCTTCCCTGTAATTGCAGGGGGATTTTCCGCAATCCCTTGTTACCGCGTGCAATCCCGATCCTCATTTAACTATAGCTGCGTCCGGCAAACTCACAAGCCGCGGCGGGGCAGCCAAACGGTGAATCCGCAATCACGCCGTCCCGCATCTGCGACATCATGAGACAGGCGGTGCGCGTCTCCCTACCGACCACCGGAATTCAACGGGCGGTATAACGGAGCGAATCCTGTATCCACAGTCCTTTCAGTGGAATCTCTCCAGCGCGCGGGAATCGATAATTTCCGTCGGCCGGTGCAGCAATGCCCACTTCCCGTCTGGAATTTTCGGAAAGGGTTGGGGGTTATGCTTCGCGAGCGCCGATTCTCGCTGCGCTCGCCATGTCCCGGTACCGCGGCAAGCCGCCGGGTTAACCGCACGCGGCGGAGGCGATCTCGCCCACCGGCGCCGTCAGCCGTGGCTTGTAATGGCGCGGCGTTGCGCGAAAGCGCGATGATTCGGGATACGGAAACACGTCCTCGAAGCGGCCGCTGGCCACTCCCGCCTGTCGCGCCTGCCACCAGTGCGGTTCCAGCAGGTCGGCGTGTCGTGCGAGGAAGGTCGCGCGCAGGCGCGGATTCGACAACAGGAAGGTGGCGAATTCCTCGGGGAACACATCCGCCTGTCCCACCGAATACCAGGGCTCGGCCGCGAATTCGAATTCAGGGTAAGGCGGCTCCGGGATGCGCCGGAAGTTGCACTCGGTCAGATAGCAGATGTCGTCGTAGTCGTAGAAGACCACCCGGCCTTGGCGCGTCACGCCGAAGTTCTTGAGCAGCATGTCGCCGGGAAAGATGTTGGCCGCCGCCAGTTCCCGGATCGCCTTGCCGTATTCGTCGATGGCCGAGCGCAGCGCCTCGCCCTCGGCC
>JAHKKL010000280.1 GCA_020027635.1 Gammaproteobacteria bacterium | reverse complement strand
CCGGCCGTACTCGGTATGGCTCTCCGGTGAGTATCCCCGGGTGTTCGATGGCTTGTGCAAGCTACTCAGCTTGGACATGCGGGTCATCGATCCTGCCTGGATCGGCGAGAAGCTGCGCAAGCTTCTCAACTACGGGGAGTGTAACGGCGAGTTTCGCGCCAAGGTACCCGGCTCCGACAAGTGTTGTCTCGCAGATTATTTCACCGCGGATCTGTCAGATTATTTTGTGAGGTTGGCCGAGCGATCTTGCGGATAGCGTCACCGCGTCAAGCAATGTGGAGGGTGAAACAAGGTGGGAGGGAATGTGCGAGCTGGTTGAGTTCGGGGCGCGCGTATGGGATCAGAACGGAGGATCGGTCGGGTCGGAAGTCGGCACGTGGCGAGTGTAGGCGATCTGTTGCTGGCGCTTGCGGTGACGGTGAACTTGATCGGCGTAGTGATATTCGATGCCCTCGAGGATCTGGTGGAGCACCTCGAGGAGTTGCGCGGCGGTCTTGTCGCTCAGGCGCGGCAGGTCGAAGGGCAGGATGGCGAACTGGCGTTTGAACATGGTCGTGGGCGGGAGTGAGTAGAACGGTTGCGGCTTCATGGCTGAACCTCGTCGAGGGCGCACTGGATGTGCTCGGCGCTGATTTGCCTGACCTTGGCGAGGGCGGCGGCGGACAGCGCATAGTGAGCGGCACGGTTGATTTTGCGCGGCAGGCCCTGGGTGGCGTGGTAGAGCGCCTCGATGGCCGGGGGCTCGAACAGCGGCAGGGCGCAGCCGGCGAGTTGCAGGCGGTGGCTGAGATAGGCCGGCAGCTCCTCGCGGGTGAGGCCGTTCAAGTGGTAACGCACGACGATGCGCTGGGTGAGCGATTCGTGCACCGCCATGCTCAGGCGCCGGCGTAGTTCGGGCAGGCCCACCAGCAGCAGGCACAGGCGTCGCTCGGCATCCATGGCGTAGTTGGTCAGCAGGCGTAGGTCTTCGAGCACATCGTTGCGCAGGTGCTGGGCTTCGTCGACGACGAGCACGGGGTGGATCTTGGTCTCCAGAACCAGGCGCGAGACTTCGGTATGAATGAGCCGGTAAGCGGCAGCTCGATTGCGCTCGACGGGCAGCCCCAGTTGCCAGGCGATCGCCTTGTACATGTCGAGCACGTTGCCGGTGGACAACGGGACGTAGAACAGGCGGAACAGACCGGGGTGCAGGGAGGCGCAGAGTTGTCGGCAGACGGTAGTCTTACCGGAACCGACCTCGCCGGTGATCAGCCCGATCCCGCGCAACTCCACCAGGTGATTCAAGCGCGCCTGAGCTTCGCGCGCCGCGCTGGAGGCGAACAGCTCGTCGGGCTGCAAGGCGCGCTCGAAGGGATAATGGGTGAAACCGAAGTGAGCGAGATACATCAGCATGGCTCCTTATCCTCGGATTGGCTCAGCGGCAGATCACGCAGGGCGAGTGCGGTGTGGCGCGGTTTGGCCGGCGGGGCGTCGGGATCAAGGTTGTGGGTGGGGCGGTTGCGGCGCACGAAGCAGTTGGCGTAGGCATCCAGGGGCATGGCGCGCGCGAGGAAACGGCCGTCATGGCAGACTTCTATGCCACGGCTGGCGGGCACGGCCGGATCGTAGCGCAGGATCACGGTGTGGCCGACGAGCGCGGCGTCGACCTCGAACAAGGTGCCGTTCAGGCTGACGGTACGGTCCTGCTGAACGCGCCGCTTGGTTTCGAACAAGAACAGGGCATCCAGATCGAGGTGGGGATCGGGCAGGCGCACCTGATCGGCGCACATTGCCCAGCGATCGAGCGGGGTGTGATGGTCGAGCCCGCGGTGCGGGGTTAAGTGGTATTCGCCCTCCACCCATGCCCACAGGCGCCGATTGAGGGTGTCCAGATCAGCGGTGTCCTGCGGGGTGAGGCGGCTCAACAGCTGAGAGCGGACGGTGCGAAACCAGCGCTCCATTTTACCTTTGCCCTGCGGCTGGTAGGGGCGGGCATGGATCAAGGCCACGCCGAGCTTGGCGCAGACCAGGGCGAGTTGCTGGGAGCGATAGTTGGCGCCGTTGTCCACGTACAGGCGTTGCGGCAGGCCGCGACGCAGAAGTGCCTGCTTGAATACCGGCAGGAACGCTTGGGTGTTTTCCGCGAGGGCGAAGGCGCAATAGGGCACCACGCGCGTGGCATCGTCGAGGAAGGCGATGAGATACGATTTACGGCGCTCGGGCACGGCCACACTGGGACCGTGCATGACATCGCTCATCCAGAGCTGGCCGGCGTGAGTGAAGGCAAATCGCCGCCGGTCCGCCGAGTTCGCCGCGGCGGTTTGTTTGTGCATGAGTCCGGCGCGGCTCAAGAGCCGGTGCACGGTCGAGGGTGGCAGCCACAGAGATTCGGGCACCACACCCGTTTCACGCACGGCGCGAATCAACTGCGGGATGGATAGCCCCGGCTGCTCGTCCTTGAGACTCACGAGCGCATCGGCCACCGCCTGTGACAGTGCGCGTGAGCGACCGCGATCGGCCCGTCCCTTGGGCAGCAGCGCATCGAATCCGCCGCGCCGATAGTCCTTGAGCCAGTGGCGCAGCGTCTCGGCTGCCACCCGCGTGCGCTGGCTGCCCGGGATGGTGTAGTCGGCGTTGGCTTTCTCGCGCAGGCGTGCATAAAACCCAGGGCTGCCTGGCGGCAGGGAAATGAACTCGGCGATCAGCCCGTAGCGGAACAGGGCGAGCGCCTGGCGATAGTCGTCATGGGTCACGGTCGGTGTCTCCAAGCAAGCACGGGAGGCACCACGTTAGCTGAAGCCTGTCGGCGGGTCTGGCCCCATGTCCTGTTGGAAGCCAGGTTGGCGAGAACCGGCGGGGGTAAGAATCCGAGCGGATGGGCCAGGGCTTGCAGGTGAATGCGGGCGAGCTCGCGCAGCAACATCAATGCTTCGCCGCACACCAAGCGCGAACGTACCTCGGTGATTGCCGGCGTGCAGCCCTGCAAGCACTGCGGGAACAATCCCACCACGATCGTGAGGAGCCTGCGCAGCGCAGCGACGCGTCGGCGCACCCAGCGCACCGCGCTGGGCAGCGTGATGTCGTCGCTGCGCAGCCGGTCCGCGGCCGCTTCCAGGCTCTTCGCCTGTTCGACTGTGGCCACGACGTGCTCGATTTCAGACAACGTCCCGGGGAAGCGTGCCGCCAGGTGATCGGGCAGCAAGCTGAATGTGCAATGCCCTGTAGGACAGTACCAGCGCGCGATCCGCGTACCGGCCGGGCTCACGCGAGCGTAGCTCCCGTGGCGCGCAAATCCGCAGCCCCCCCGAGGGTGCAACGGGCAGCACGCAAGTCTTGCCAGACGCCAACCTTCTCCGGTAACGTAGTCGGTGCTGGACAGCCCCGACTTCAACCGAAGCTGCACCGGCATCAGGCCCGCGCAGGCGCCTTCCTTCGCGGGCCTACCCTTCTTTGTGTGATCGACGAGGCGAAAAAGCTTACCTCGGTCACCTCCGGATCGGAAGACCTCCCCTCGACACCGTTCTCATTGCCTCACCGGCTCATATGAATTCGCGGTGACGCATTCTGGGAAAACACTGCCGGTGAATTGCAATTCAGTGCGAGAGACAACATCCCGCAAGTGCACCAAGACTGACGCGCAAGCAAGCCGGATGCGGAAGGCCGCGACCGTCAGCGCACAGCCGAGTAAGTGCTCCGGAAACAGACCCACCAGCAG
>JAHKKL010000279.1 GCA_020027635.1 Gammaproteobacteria bacterium | reverse complement strand
TCGGCGTGCATCAGCGTGTTCACGATCGTGTCACAGTACTTCTCAAACCGTGCTTCCAGACTCAGACCCATGGCGAACCTCATAAAGCACTTGAAGAGGCCGTCATGATGCCTTATTTTATAACACAGTAGTACTAGCAAGCCGTGGCAATTCATGGAAAGGCGGCTGTCACCACGACCGGTGATATCCGGGAAACCGCCGCCCGCGTTGTTCCAGGCGTTCCTCGGGAGGTCGGTATGCTGCATCACGGGTTCGGCGGATGGGTCCTGGCGGTCGGTCTGGCCGTCCTGTCCGTGTCCGGCTGCGCCCGTACGCCGGAACTCGAAATCATCGGTACGCTCGATCAGGCGCCCGGGAATATCACCGTCACCCCGGAGCGGCGGATCATTCTGAGCATGCATCCGTTCTTCAACCCCGGCTGGCGCGTCGCCGAATGGACCGGCGCCGGGCTGAGGCCGTTTCCCAACCGGGATATCGCCGCTGGGGTCGATCCTGGCGTGCCTTTGTACTCGGTGCTCGGCATACGCAGCGACAGCCGGGGGATTGTCTGGATGCTCGATAACGGCCGCCGCGGCATCGCGCCGCCGCGGCTGGTCGCCTGGGATACGCGCCGGGACGCACTGCACACCATCATTCCGCTGCCGGAACCGGTCACACCCGCCGATACCTTCGTCAATGACCTGGCCATCGATGAAACCCACGGCAGTATCTATATCGCCGACCCGGCGGGGGGCGGCAATGCGGCCCTGATCGTGGTCGATCTGAACAGCGGCGCCGCCCGGCGTGTGCTCCAGGGTGATCGCAGCGTGGTGCCGGAGGACCTGGAACTGGTTATCGACGGCCAGGCGGTGGAAATCCGCCAGCGGGACGGGACGCTGCTGCGGCCCAGGGTCGGCGTCAATCCCATCGCCCTCGATGCCGGGAACGCGTGGCTGTATTACGGCCCCATGTCGGGCACCTCGCTCTACCGGATTCGCGTGCAGGATCTGTTGAACGGCGCGCTCACCCCGGAGGCACTCTCCGGTAGGGTGGAGCGCTATGGCCGCAAGCCGGTCTGTGACGGGATCTCCATCGACAACGACGGCAATGTTTACGTCACGGATATCGGCAACAATGCCATCGGTGTCATCGGGCGGAGCGGCGAATACCGCATCTATCTCAAGGATCCGCGCCTGTCATGGCCGGACGCCTTCAGCTTCGGTCCCGACAACCGCCTCTACACGGTGGCCAATCAGCTGCACAGGTCCGCGCTCCTGCACGCCGGCGTCGAAACCGCCAGGCCACCGTTCTATCTCTTTGCCTTCGCCCCCCTCTCCGGGGGTGTCCCCGGGCGCTGATGGGAAGCACCAGCGGGGCGGACTTCCAGGCTACGGTTTATGCAACAATCCCCATGCGGTAGAGTGGCCGCCGGCCGGGACTCCCGTCAAAGTGGCCCGTGATTCGAAACCAACCGGGTGTATTTCAGCGCATGGAACTGGAAGCTGTTGAGGAACTGCTGCGGCGGCTGCGCCGCGCGGCAGATGAAGAACTGATGACCCGCTTCAACCGCGTCGGCGCCCGGATCAAGGCGGATGGATCGGTGGTGACTGAAGCCGATCTCATCATGCAGGGGCGGATGCAGCGGGAACTGGCCGCGCTCTTTCCAGACTACGGTTTTCTGGGGGAGGAGATGGACCTCGGGCAGCGCCAGTCGCAACTGGCCCGACCGGGGGCGGGTTTCTGGGTGCTTGATCCGCTCGATGGCACCAGCAACTTCGTGACCGGCATTCCATATTTCGCGGTATCCCTGGCGCTGGTGGTGGAACGCCGGGTGGAGCTTGCCGTGGTCTATGATCCTGCTCGCCAGGAGCTGTTCCATGCCATGGCGGGGCAGGGGGCCCGGCTCAACGGACAGCCGCTGGCACGGCGCGCCGCCCCGGCCGCGCTGCGCAAGGCCATCGCCCTGGTGGATTACAAGCGCCTGCCGGCGCCGCTGGCACGGCGCCTGGCGGCGTCGCCGCCTTACGGTTCCCAGCGCAGCTTTGGCTCGGTGGCGCTGGATTTCTGCTGGATCGCCGCCGGGCGCGGCCATGTTTACCTGCACGGCAGGCACAATCTCTGGGATTATGCCGCCGGACTGACCATACTCCACGAGGCCGGAGGCCATTCGGCCACGCTGGAGGGCTGGCAGGAAATGAAGCTCGAACTGCAGCCGCGCTCCACGGCGGCGGCGCTCGATGCGGCATTGTTCATCGAATGGTGCAACTGGCTGGGAATCACGCCCCGGCAGGAATGATGCCCGGTGCGCATCACGCGGGGGCATGAAACCGGCCCCCGCGGAGTCTGTCTCTGGCGGTGCCAGGTTTATTCGTCTTCCGTTTCCACCCAGGCGTCGTCTGTGCCGCTGTCATCGATGAACTCCTCGATGTCGTCTTCGTTCTGCGATTCAGTCGGCCGGCGCGGGGAGCCGGCCTGTTCGGAGATGTTCAGGAGGCGGGCGCGGCGGTCCTTGAAATTGCGGCGTGCTTCCGCGTAGGCCGCGTCGAGTTCCTTGATCGCTTTCGCCTCGCCGGATTTGAGCTCGCGCAGTTTCGGTTCGACGATCTCCCGTGAATATTCGAGTATTTCGCGCCGCTCCAGGTTGAACAGGAACACCGTTTTCGGGCTGCCCGTGTCCAGCCGTTCGTCGCGGATTACCGGCGAGCTGCGGTTGCCTGCCTCGAGGTAACCGTACCAAAGGGAGTTTTTGACTTTCGAGGATCCCGACATTGTAGTTTCACCTGAACGTTCTGGCTCAATGGGTATGCGCCGGTCTCCGGCGTTGTGCGGAATATTAGCCACGTTTACCGATTTGTCCAGATGCAAGATAAGGGGTTCGTCACCCCGGCGGCGGGCGCGGGTCCGAACGGGATGGGAGGGGGCGCCCCGACCGCTCCGGGGTTTCCTTCGATGCCGCCAGGCATCCCCGCCGGGGATGGACTTCGATTACCATGCCTTCTCCACGGCCTGATCCACTATGCTGACCCTGCCTATCGAACCCCTGCTGCCGGCCTTGCGGGAAACCCTTGCCGCTACCCGCAACGCCGTCCTGCAGGCGCCGCCCGGGGCGGGCAAGACCACGCGCGTGCCGCTGGCGCTGCTGAATGCCGACTGGCTGGGCGGCAAAAAGATCCTGCTGCTGGAGCCGCGGCGACTGGCCGCGCGCGCGGCGGCGCGTTACATGGCCCGCTCCCTGGGGGAGCGCGTCGGGGAGACGGTGGGCTACCGCGTGCGCCTCGATGCGAGCATCGGCCCGCGCACGCGCATCGAGGTGGTCACCGAGGGCATCCTCACCCGGCGCCTGCAAGACGACCCGGCGCTCGAGGATGTCGGCCTGGTGGTGTTCGACGAGTTCCATGAACGCAGCCTGCAGGCGGACCTCGGACTGGCCCTGTGCCTCGATGCCCAGGGCGTCCTGCGCCCGGACTTGCGACTGCTGGTGATGTCCGCGACCCTCGATGGTGCGGCGGTGGCGCGGTTGCTGGGCGAGGCGCCGCTGCTCACCAGCGCGGGCCGAGGACATCCGGTGGACATCCGCTATCGACCGATGGCGTCGCCGTACGCGCGCGAGCGCCGCCGGTTCTGCGAGGAGGTGGCGCGTATCGTGCTGGGGGTGCTGCGCGAGGAAAACGGCAGTCTCCTGGTGTTCCTGCCCGGCGCGGGCGAGATCCGTCGGGTGGAGGCCG
>JAHKKL010000278.1 GCA_020027635.1 Gammaproteobacteria bacterium | reverse complement strand
CCAGGAGCCGTGCAGGGCAACCACCGCATCGCCCGTAAATTGCGGATCGAGGGCGCCCGAGGTCACGAAGGCCACGGCCATCGGCGCATTGCGCGCGGGAAAGGTCGCGACCGGAATGGCGACATCGCTCTCCGGCCGCGGCGGCCGGCTCTTGACACACTCATCGCGGCGCAGCCGCTCCCCGTCGTACTGGAACCAGGGCATGCCATGAAACGAACCGGCATCGAGGCGGCTGAAGTATTCCGGCGGCTGCTCGTAGCCATGGTGGTCCGGCCCGTTGTTGCTCGCATACATAACCCCGGTCCGCGGCTGCCAGTCGAAGCCGACCGGGTTGCGCAGACCGGAGGCGTAGGGTTCGAAATGCGGCGCCGCGCCGTCCTCGCGCAGCACCAGCACGCCGCCGCGCCGTTGATCGAATGGGTAATCCGCGCCCAGATACTGGTCGCTGCAATTCTGGCTGATGCCGAGGCTCACGTACACGCGCCCGTCCGGACCGATGCGCACGGTGCGGCTGTTGTGCCCGCCGCCCCCCGGCAATGCCGCCAGCGGGGTGAGCGTCTCCGGCAGAATGGCCGTTTGACCCGGCCGGTAAGGCGCGCGATAGAGGCCGCCGGTCCGCGCGATCAGTAGCTCGCCCTCGCGCAGCGCCACGCTGTGCGGGTAGTCGTTCAGGGTGACCAGCACCCCGGGATGCGTGTAGGGCGGCGGGAGCCGGTAGACCTTGCCGGATTTGGAGCCGATGAACAGATCCCCGTTGGCGGCAAACGTCAGCAGACGCGGTCCGTCCAGCTTCGTAGTCAGCAACTCGAGGATATAACCCGCCGGCAGGGTCACCCGCTGCATGGCGCCGCCTTCGAGGGTGAGTTGCTGTTGCCGGTACTCGAGCGCCGGCGCCGCGGCGGCGTACACGCCGCCGAGCAGAAAAGCGAGACGTAGCATGCTGCCATGTCGTCCGGTCGCCCTGAGTATCCTCATGCGAGTCCCCTCCCCGGGTGGATGGTTGGTCCAGACTAGTATACCGGCCGGAACGGCCGTTACCGTCTCGGGTTTTGTCCTCATCGTTGTAACCGGAAACGTGGCTTGCTATGGCGTGTCGGGAACCGTCGTGCTAAGGAAGCTGATTAATTGAAATGTATTTGTCATTGCGAGCACAGCGTGGCAATCTCATGGTTCAGAATCAGGCGCTTAGGGATTGCTTCGTCACTTTGTTTCTCGGTAACTGCTCCATGCGTTACTCTACCTCCTGCATCCATGCAGTCGTCGCGATGACGACACATCAGAGCTTCCCTGGAAATTGAAAGCATCGCTCACGATCCGGAGCCCGGTATGAAGCCCTTGCCGTTTCGCGCCAATCGCCCCCTGCAGGTCATGCTGCTGTGGCTGGTCCTGCTCTGGATGATTACCGCGATCGATCCCTTCAACCGGCGTGACTGGCTCCTCGAGAATCTGCTGGTCTTCATCTACGGATTCCTGCTGGTGGTCAGCCACCGGCGCTTTGCTTTCTCCAACCTCTCCTACGGGCTGTTCACCGTGTTTCTCAGCCTGCACCTGGTCGGCGCCCACTATACCTATGCCGAAACACCGTTCGGTTTCTGGCTCCAGGACCTGTTCGCCCTGGAACGCAATCATTACGACCGCATCGTGCACTTTTCCTTCGGCCTGTTGATCGCCTACCCGTTTCGCGAACTGCTGCTGCGCGCCACGGGCGTGCGCGCGTCCTGGTCATACCTGCTCACCGTATCAATCGTGCTGGCCTTCAGTAACTTCTATGAAATCATCGAGGCCATCGTCGCGGAAATCGTCAGTCCCGACCTCGGCTCCGCCTACCTCGGCACCCAAGGCGATACCTGGGATGCGCAGAAAGACGCCTTCGTGGCCTTTCTCGGCAGCGTCATGGCCATGGCCGTCACCTGGTTGAGAGTACGCGGCGCGGCGCGCCCGCCGGCCGGCGACACGCGTTAACGCCGCGCCTACGCACACACCGCCACCGCGTCTCTTGAACTGGCGGGACTGTCGGCGCAGGTGATATCTGTGTATAAAGAACGCACCGGCTGGCAACCAGCAAGTCACAATAAATGGTCATGCAAGACCTGACGACGATCCACAGAGATACACTGATTTCCACGCCGCGACGGTATCCGTGTTCGCCCTTGGGCGCGAGGACACATCAGCGCCAGCGCTAGACAGTCTTCCATGAACAAGATCAACATCATCATCGCCATGGCCATCGCGGCGGTCACCATCAGCGTCTGGGCCTGGATCAACCGCCCGGATACCGAACCGCCGTGGCCGGCGGTCATCCAGGGCTTCTCGTTCTCGCCCATGCGGGCCAACAACAACCCGATGCTCGACAGCTATCCAACCGTCCAGGAAATCGAGGAAGACCTGGCCTTGCTGGAAGGCAAGACCCACGCCGTGCGAACCTACACCCTGGAGGGAACGCTGGCAGAGATTCCGGCCCTGGCCGTCAAGCACGGCATCAACGTCGCACTGGGCGCGTGGATCGATGCACGTCTTAAGAAGAATGAAGCCGAAGTCGCGCGACTGCTGCAGGTCGCGCACAAATACCAGCGTAACGTGGTCCGCGTGATCGTCGGCAACGAGGTGGTGCTGCGCGGGGATATCCCGATTCAGCAATTGATCCGTTACCTCGACAAGGTGCGCGCCAAGCTGAAAATACCGGTGAGTACCGCGGAACCCTGGCACATCTGGAAGAAAAATCCGGAGCTGGTCAAGCATGTCGATTACCTCGCGGTGCACCTGCTGCCCTACTGGGAAGGCGTCCCCGTCCAGCGGGCGGTGGACTTCGTGGTCGAGCGCATCAATGAACTGAAGGTGATGTATCCCGACAAGCCGATCGTGATTACCGAGGTCGGCTGGCCAAGCAATGGACGCACCCGTCAGGGAGCGGTCGCGTCGGATGCGAATGAAGCGATCTTCCTGCGCCGCTTTCTGCAGCGGGCGGAGCAGGAAAATTACATTTACTACATCATGGAAGCCTTTGATCAGCCTTGGAAAACGGCACGCCAAACCGAAGGCGCCGTGGGTGCTTACTGGGGAGTGTTCGACGTCGAGAGACAACCTAAATTCTCCTTCTCAGACCCCATTGTAGGCATTCCCGGCTGGCCCAAGCTGGCCGGGATCTCGGTGCTGATCGCCGCCATCACCTTCGCCCTGTTGCTGATCGACAGCAACACCCTGACCAGCCATGGCCGCAGCTTTCTCGCGATCGTCGCCTACGCCGCCGCCACGGCCGCGGTCTGGATCGTCTATGAGTACACCCATCAATACCTGACCCTCAGCACCATCCTCATCGGGCTGCTGATGCTGACCGGCATGATCGGTGTGATCGCGGTGCTCTTGATCGAGGCGCATGAATGGGCCGAGGCGCTGTGGGTGCGGGAGCGCCGACGGCTGTTCAAGCCGCGGCCGATGGCCGATGCGGACCTGCCGATGGTCTCGATCCATGTGCCGGCCTACAACGAGCCGCCAGAGATGCTGATCGAAACGCTCGATGCGCTCGCGCGGCTGAATTATCCCCGCTACGAGGTTCTGCTCATCGATAACAACACCAAAGACCAATCAGGAAGGGTACTACGAAATCTTCCTGCACCTCCACAACGACGACAGCGGCACCCGCATCACGGTCTCGGCCAACGGGGTGCAGAAGGACATCGTGGCGAACTACGATCCGAACGACAAGGT
>JAHKKL010000277.1 GCA_020027635.1 Gammaproteobacteria bacterium | reverse complement strand
CGCACCCTCGATGACCGTATCGGCATTTCCTGGGAGGAGAAGCTGCGCAAGGACCGGGTGCCGCCCGCGGTCCTGCCGGTCGAGGAGAAGCTGCTCGACGACAAGGCGGAGCACCTGATCGAAAGAACCGAAGCCGACCGCATGCCCGCCGATAATCCCTGGGGATTCCGCCTCGATGTCCCGCACTACAAGTACAACCGGGGCGAACTCTACAATCTCGCCGTCGAGCGCGGCACGCTGACGCCCGAAGAGCGCTACCAGATCAACGACCACATCGTGCAGACCATCATCATGCTGGAGAAGCTGCCCTATCCCCGGCACCTGCGCGAGGTGCCGCTGATCGCCGGCTGCCATCACGAAAAGATGGATGGCGGGGGCTACCCGAAGCGGCTGACGAGCGCCGAGATGCCGCTCACCGCGCGCATGATGGCGATCGCCGACATCTTCGAGGCGCTGACCGCGCGCATCATGCACCGCATGAAGCAGGACCGGCATATCGACCCCGACCTGTTCGAGCTGTTCCTCGCCAGCGGCGTACACCTCGAGTATGGTCGCCGCTTCCTGCATCCCGAACAGCTCGATGTGGTGGACCTCGACCAGTATCTGGGCAAGTCTGCCGCATCTCGCAGCAGTTGACCCCATGCCAATCGGAAAAAACCATCATGACCCGAATGGCACTTACTTAAGCGTAAATGATAGGAGGTAGCCTGGGTTGAACGAAGTGAAACCCGGGTTTCGCTGGCGCTCAACCCAGGCTACATTTTTAAGTAAGTGCCATTCCGTCAAGACCCCAGGGTCCGGCTCAAAAAATACCCCCGGGTGCTATGACCCCTGCCCGGGGGAATTTACGGAGACGCAGAAATCGTTCTTCAGCCCCGGAGCTTGTTACTACGGTGGCGGGAAATAGCCACTAAACCCAACAACCCGGAACTGAACAGCCAGACTGTGGCTGGAACCGGAACCGCAGCCTGATCAGTAAAGGAGGTGAGGGCAAGGCCTGAGGTATCGATCTTGTTCGCACCCGTATCCGGTCCAACCGCTTCAAGCAGGTTCAGGTAGATGACACCGTCAGTTGCGCAATCGACAAGGGATTCTATGGCACCCGAACAGGCGATATTGGTGGTATTGAAACCCCAGAGCATCCCGTCTTCCGAGGCATCCCATTCACCCTTGAGATCGGCCGATACCTTGAATTTTCCGAGGTCCGGTATTTTGCCCGAGATTTTCAGGTCGCCACTTGCGACATCACCATTCACCGCGGCATCAAGTTTGAACTTCATCTTGGGAATGACCACCGTCGTTTCATCATCAATCTGCAACCATCTCCTCAGCGAACCTTTCAGGGATTTCCCCGTTATATTGAAAATATCGTCTTCAGTATCCTTGTCCTTGTAGGTGACGGATACCGTCTGATCGAAATACGGGAAACTGCCGTCGATTGTTCCTGGCAGGCTGCAGCCGTTGAAGGGATACCCGGATGGTTCAGGGCAGTTGCTGCTACTAGCGAAGCTGCCGGTATTGCCCAGGGCGAGAACACCCATCACACAGAGGATTGACCATGATCTTATTGTATTGGCCATAATATACTCTCCGTTCTTACTTCATGCCCTGCATGCAAGCCAGCACGGCCTTGCATTTTTTAATACGTTTTATGTTGGCGTTAACGTGTGCAGAATTCAGCCTGCCTGTTTCTTGTCTGGAGTCGAACAGGTGTCGTGCCCAGCTCTGGTTTCCTCAGCGTCGTCGCGACTTACAACCGCCTGCTTGAGCGCGGTTATCAACCCGGGAAATGATTGGAATGCTCGTTTCTCGTCGGTCCCCACAGTTTCAACCAGTCCGGCAATTTCTTCGGGTTTTGTAGTGCTGCGCCGATAGACCCTGATGATCAAGGTTTCCATTTCATGTTCCCTGTCGTGTGTTGAAATTGTTGTTGTGTTATCCCCCCTAATTAAGATGTACGAAAAAAACCCTTCACTTATAAATAAGCCTATGAATTAAGCGTAGCCTATAGGATGAAGAAAACAACTCACCGGGGCGTATAGGAAGAAAAAACACCTATTCCACGGGATCTGGATTCAAGCTCCCGCTTTGCTACCCTCCGTCGCTGGCGTTTATTGCCGTATGGAATATAGGTAAATTTCGCCGATGGCGCGGGGTTTGGTGACGGAATAACCCAATGATTAGTGGTTTTTCTTCTGGCGAGCCTGACAGTAGGCAACGGGATCAGAGGACCATCGCTCCCACGTATCCCTGCGCTCCCCGATGATGGACAGGACGTCCGAATGTCGCGGAGCACAGGACGTGCCAGAGCGACTGTACCTACGATGTACATGGATGTATGAGTGCCGCGTAAGGACAGGATGTCCGGAGCGGCCGTCCCTGTAGGCCCATCGCTCCCGCACCGCCGCTTACGGCATCCTGCCTTCCGCGGCACTTGCACCTCCCTGTGCGTCGTCCCTGCGCTCCGCGATGTACCTACATCCCTGTAGGCAAAAAAAGGCCGCCCGGAGGCAGCCTTTTAGTCGGATGGATAGGGTGAAGCGCAATTACGTGATCGGCGTCAGGACGATTTCGACGCGGCGGTTCTGAGCGCGTCCTTCCGGGGTGCTGTTGCTCGCGATGGGCTTGTTCATGCCCATGCCGCTGGTGACGATGCGCTGGGACAGGACCTTCTGGCTTTCCAGGTAACGCGCGACGCTGCCGGCGCGGGCCTCGGACAGGCGCTGGTTCATTTCCGCCGAACCGACATTGTCAGTATGGCCGACGATGTCGATGTAGGTCTTTTCGTATTTGTTGACCACCAGCGCGACGGAGTTCAGCACCGGGAAGAAGTCCGCGTTGATATCGCTGGAGCCGGTCGCGAAGGTGATATTGCCCGGCATGTTCAGGATGATGTTGTCCCCGTCGCGGGTGACGCTCACACCGGTGTTCTGCAGTTGCGCGCGCAGCTCGTTATCCTGCTTGTCCATGTAATACCCGACGCCGCCGCCAGCCAGCGCGCCGATGCCGGCCCCGATCAGCACGTTTTTGCGTTTGCCACCGCCGGCCAGCGCGCCGAGGAGCGCCCCGCCGGCCGCGCCGATACCGGCCCCGATGCCGGTCTTGCTCGCCTGTTGTTCGCCGGTGTAGGGATTGGTGGTGCAGGCTGTGGCGGCGAGTGTCAGGACGAGGATCATCGCCAGCAGGCGTTTGCCGACGGGTGTCGCCGCGGGTGCACAGGTACAGGTGGTGGTGTCTTTGTTCATGTGTGCTCCTGGATAGGAAAGGGTATGGGGTCCGCAGTTTCCGCGGTGTGCGAAGTATGCTACGAGTCGCCCCGTCTTGTGAAGGATTCCCCCGCGGCCGAGGATGCGGCGGGATATTCAGGGTTGCAGCAGCCGCAGCGCCTGGTCGAGCTGCTCGCGCGGGGTGTAGAAATGCGGCGAGAACCGGATGCCGCCGCCGCGCAGGGCGCAGATGACATTCTCGTTGCGCAGTCGTTCATGAAGTTCTCCGGTGGGCTCGTGCAGCGGCCGAAAGGTGACGATGCCGGCATGCCGGTGATCCTCCGCGGGGGTGAGCAACAGGAACTCGCCGCCTTGCGCGCTGAGATGGTCGATCAGATAGCGGCTGTTTTCCGTGACCCGTTGCTCGATCGCCGGCATGCCGATCTCCTGGATGAGCGAGAGGCTGGCATTCAGGGCGTGTATCCCCGTCATGTTCGGGCTGCCGCATTCGAACCGCCGGGCCGAGGAGGCTAGGCGCCACGCCGGATTGTCATAGCTGCCGTGATCTTCAACCATGTGCCAGCCGTACTGCTGCAGCTCCAGCCGTTCCATGGCCCCGGCGCGGCAGTAAAACAGCGCCACGCCTTCGGGTCCCAACATCCACTTGTGCCCGTCGGCCATGACGAAATCGGCACGGCAGGTCTGAACGTCGAGTCCCACGGCGCCGAGGCTCTGGATCGCGTCCACGCAGAACAGGGTGTCGCGCTCCCGGCAGGCAGCGCCGATTTTCTCCAGGTCAAGTTTCAGTCCCGTCGCGTACTGCACCGAGCTGACGGAGACCAACCGTGTGTGGTGGTCGATACGGGAGAGGATGGCGTCTTCGGGTGAGGCGTCTCCGGAGAGTCCGGCGGCTCGCGTCTCGACCCCGAATTTTGCCAGCGACTCCCAGACGATGCGGTTGG
>JAHKKL010000276.1 GCA_020027635.1 Gammaproteobacteria bacterium | reverse complement strand
ACCTTGGACCGATAGCGATCCACACGTGCCAAGTGGCCATCTATTTGTTCGAATACTCCTCGAAGCCGGCGGATATCTTCATTGATAGCCTCCCATGCGGCTTCGCTGTCGGTCTCACCGGTCTGCTCCAAAAAGCCGGCGACAAGAGCCTTCTTGCGATCAAGATCGTATTCCAATTCGCGGACACGTTGCAGGATCTGCTGCCGATATCGGAATGGATTGTTGCGCGTTTTCAGGCGCTTGTAGTCCTGCACAAGTATACGTTCGACGAAGTCCTCAAAGAATCGGCTGAGAACTTTGCGATGATCTTCGAAGTCTGCTATGTCTTCCAACAACCCCTTTAGACCGTAAATCATGGTGTTGAGATGTTGCAGAAACCGCTGGGCCTCACGCGCAGCCTGACGTAAAGCCAATACCTGTGCCTCAGGCTCCTCGCAGGCCTTCTGCACGTTATTGAAGATCGACAGCACAATCCCCCCGTAGAACACGCGGTCAGGTCGCGCGACTTCTATCAGGCTGGACCATAACATTCCCACGGCTGGTGGCACTGTGACGCGCACCCGGTACCCCTCAACCTCCTCTTCGAGCCAACCGGTGCTAAGCAGACGATGATAGGCCCTTAACGTGGGGCTGTTATCCGGCTCCCGATCAAGTTCCGGTTCATCTTGCCAAGTCATCGACATGACAGCCATACGTTCCTCGATCTCTTGACGCACGGTTTCGCGTGATGGGAATACATCGGCGTGCACTTGATCGAAAAACAGGGGATAGAGATCCAATATCAATGACGCATAGATGCGCCGGTTGGCGCTCGCGAGCGGCGAGAAAAGTGTATCGGGTATACGCTCGAAAAGGTGGTTCATTGCAGTAAACCGTGTAGAAACCCCCAAGCCTGGCCATCCCTCGCCACCATCATGAGTCTGGCGAGACTGTCAGTGAACATCTCGAAGTCGCACAACACCATGGGTTTCATCTGGCGTGATTACAAGCCACGGATCAGGTCCACAAGACTCTGCGGGATAACATCATGGGCTGCTAGTTCTGCCCTAAGATCCGGACCAATATCAGGCGCAATGGCAACGTACTCGGATCGCCAACCGTTGAAACGCCCATGCGAATTAAGGAATCGATCAGCACTGCGTTTAAGTGCGTCGAGTGCACCAGGCAACCGCTCCGGATTGCGCTTACAGGTGCCGAAACGAATTCGTTGCTCATCCTCGTTAACCGCCACTAGATCGATCTCAACATCGGCCCGATCCCAATAGCCATGGATACGCTCACTCAGTGGAAAATCTCCAATCCTGAGACGACTGCGCTCTTCATAGAGCTGCCCCGCCAAATCCTCCAACGCGTAGCCCTCGACATCAGCCAATCTCGCACCGGCCTGATCAACCAATGTGTCAACAGGGCGGAAAGCGACGGCGGAAACCGGCCTCTGAAGCGCCGACAACCAGGCGCGCAGAAAATTGTCACGGATATAGTAACGGCCACTGCGCGCACGCGGCGGCGCAAAAATCGGAAGCCGTCGTTCAATCATCCTGTATCGTTCAGACAATATCTTCAGGTAGCCACCCACCTGGCGCATCTCGCCCGGACCGGAGAGGGCTGCCATAGCGGCCTCTATATCGGCATTCGTGCAACCAGGATGCTTAGCAAGATATTGCAAAACCATGTCATAGCGCCCACGCAGCTCACGAAGAAACCAGTTATCAGCCTCATTGCGCAGCGGCGAGGAACTGGAGAAAAACAAACTTTGCAGTAGAGGTTTGCGCTCCGCATCCAATACTCCTTGCTCGTAGGCATCGCGATAGAACTTGGGCACACCCTCGAACAGGTTCCACAGAAACAAAAGTCGCCACGGTTCATCGTCAGCATGAGTACGCAGTATTTCCAGCACGGAAGCGATATCAAGATGACCCAGTTCAAGTGCATCAGTCGTGCGATTGAACAACGGTGCGTCCCGGTTCTCCAGCATGGCGGTCATTTCCGCGTGCAGTGAACCTAGAACAATCAGTCCACCGGGGACCTCTGCGGCGCGCGCTGCCAGCCGGTCCACTTCGGCCTGCAACAAGGAGCAGAAATCAGAAAGTTGTTTGCGGTGGAAATACTGAAATTCATCCAGGGCAACCACATAGCCATCCAACGTCAGGCGTCCTATTAACTGCGCCAGTTCCCCTAGACTGGTCACTCGATCATCAATGCCGAAAGTTTCCAGATAACCATTACAGGCCGCGACCACACCCGCAGGGTCTGAATCTGGAATCTGCACGTACAGTGTCCTGGCGATACCCGCGCCCCGCAGTGCCTCCTGAATCAGGGCCGTTTTACCAATGCGTCTACGTCCGGAAATTTGCAAGAAAAACCACCGTCGGCGTTCCAGGATACGCTGCATCTGCTGCAACTCGGCGCGGCGACCATAAAATGACCAAGGAGCATTTTTTGACATATCGGATGTGTCGAAGCAAATAAGGTAAAAGTTTTTACCTTATTTGCTTCTCTAATGCAACCTATTGTTGAATATCATGAATATCGATTTTCTTACCCTCGGAAGCGTTCTGTCTGGGCCTCCCGTTGGAAGTAGTGGCACAACTATAGGGCCATCGATGGCAGGCAGACTATCCTCGATATCGGCCGGCTCCATTTCAGCACCCTGGGCGAGGCCCAGATCCGTTACATGGGGGTTGCCACGGAATGTTGGCGCCGGGGCATCGGTACGCTGATCCTGCGCGGTCTGGAAAAGAGAGCCCTCACCCTGGGTGCCATGCGTATCGTACTCGATGCCCGTGAAACGGCGCTCGGTTTCTACCGGAAGCACGGCTACGTGGCGACCGGACCCGGCCCGATGCTGTTCAACCGCATCACCCACGTAAGGATGGAAAAGCGCGTCGACCGGTAAACCTTTCAGCTATGTTCGTGGAGCCACCGGATCAGAGGCATCAGTCCGTGATCAACTCGGACTCCAGCATTTCGCCGTTCGTGTCGATGCGGATTCCCTGCACACCCGGAACACGCGCAAGAATGTAGGCGGACAGGAGCACCATCATGCGTTCATTATTATTATGCAGGGCGGTCAGCATCTTGTCTCCGATAATCTGGCAGCGTTGCAGCTGGTCGGGGTTGTCCACCCAGTCCCGGCTCATCTGCCAGCCCCTGTCCATATCCTTATCGATATTGCTGAAGAAATCCTCGCCGTCTCTCACGATGTCTTCAGGGACCCTGATGGGATAGGTTTGATCGTCAATGACAACTTTCAATATCATGCGCCCGGCCTTATGCTCTGGTTTCCGTATAAACTGACTGATCATCTTACCCCATCCGCCTGATGACTTGCAGGGGGACTGGTGGACCGACCATGCTTACCCGACTGAGCAATGTGCTTGACCCGGACCGGCTTGAGGACGCCAGAAAACTCGTGGCCGGCGGCCGGTTCGTCGAGGGCGTCCTCTCCGCCGGCATGGCCGCAAAGCGCGCCAAGAACAACCAGGAACTCGCCGCGGACGAACGGTTGATGCGGCAGCTGAACAACCTGGTCATGGGCAGCCTGGTGCGGCATCCGGTCTATCGCAGCGCCGCACTGCCCCTGAAGGTGGCCGCACCCTATTACGCCCGCTACTCGGCCGGGATGTCCTACGGAAACCATGTCGATGACCCGGTCATGGGACAGGGTGATCTGTACCGTTCCGATATTTCCGTCACGATCTTTCTCTCCG
>JAHKKL010000275.1 GCA_020027635.1 Gammaproteobacteria bacterium | reverse complement strand
GGGGTTTAACGCGTGATATTTTATTGCGTCCGCTGCTAGGAGCCTGTCGGACTTAGGATGATTCTACTGCGGCGGTGGGAGAACGGCCCAAATCGCCACGATTTCTCTTTGCGTAGAATGACTATGCGCCTCGAAATCATGACAATTTGTTCTCGCTCTCCCACTCGCCTCGCTACGAACCCCTAAGTCCGACAGGCTCCTAGGGAACAGGGACCGATTCGAGAAACAAGCGCATCCGTTCCGTGACTGACAGGGCTTCGGCTTGTTCCGTCGCGGGCTGCAGACGATGGCCTATCACGGCCGGCAATACAGCCTGCAGGTCTTCTGGCAGAACAAGATCGCGACCTTCGAGGAAGGCCCAGGCTCTCGCGCTGTGCAGCAAGGCGAGTCCAGCGCGCGGCGACAGGCCGTTCTGGTAGTGCGGCGCACGGCGGCTATAGCCAAGCAGTGCCTGCAGGTAATCCAGCAGAGCACCCGAGACATGGACCGTGTCGATCTGCGACTGCACTTCCAGCAGCCGGCTCGCTGACAATACCGGAGCGAGTCCGTTAAGGAGTGTGCGGCGGTCCTCGCCCTGCAGCAGGACGCGCTCGGCCTGATCGTCGGGATAGCCGAGTTCGATCCGCATCAAAAAACGGTCCAGTTGCGATTCCGGCAGCGGAAAGGTGCCGATCTGGTAGAGCGGATTCTGCGTGGCGATGACGAAGAACGGCTGCGGCAGCCGGCGGGTTTCCCCTTCCACGGTCACTTGCTGCTCTTCCATGGCTTCGAGCAGCGCGCTCTGGGTCTTGGGCGTGGCGCGGTTGATCTCATCGGCCAGCACGATGTGTGAAAAAACCGGTCCGGGATGAAACTGGAAGCCGCCGCTGTCGCGGTTGTAAATGGAAACGCCGAGGATGTCGGCAGGCAGCAGGTCGCTGGTAAACTGGACACGCTGATAGTGCAACCCGAGTACCGTGGCGAGCGCATGCGCCAGGGTGGTCTTGCCCACACCGGGCAGATCCTCGATCAGCAGGTGCCCGCGGGCCAGCAGGCAGGCCAGCGCCAGGCGTAGCTGGTGCGGCTTGCCCAGGATGATGGTGGCAATCCGGGAGATGACCTCATCGATTTCGGCGCGCATGCGCTCATCTTGTGGTTAGCGCGATGTCCGTGTCAACGTGAGGCGGACATCACCATGCCATCTGATCATATGCCTTTAATAGTTACTGCAGACAGCGCCACCCCTGCCCAGGGCTATCGCTGTGTGCCGGGATTTTGGGCTACAATGTTCTTGCGGGATGCATACCTACTCATGATATCGAATCGCGCGCTGCTTATACTTGTCGTGGTCGCCATTCTGGCGCTGACGGGCAGTCAGTGCCTGTTTGTCGCCAGCTCGGGCAATAATAATGCTTGCATCTCAACGATCGACAAGCCTTGCGATTCGCAGAATAACAACAATCCCTCCGTGGTCGTCGCCATCAATAATGGCCGGTTGATCGATACGCCGGTACAGGGTGTACGCTACGAATCGGGGTCGGTTTCCGGTATTACCGGTGATCTTGGCGAGTTTCGGTACGAGGCAGGCAACCCCATTCGTTTCTTCATCGGCGACATCGCCCTTGGGGAAGCAGTCACGGGAAAAGCGGTGATTACCCCGCTTGACCTGGTACCGAATGGAACAATCGATACACCGGCCGTCGTCAATATCGCCAGGCTGCTGCAATCCCTGGACTCAATACCCGGCGACAACCTGATAACTATCCCCTCGACGCTGCGCGCAGAAGCAGTGCGGTCAAACGGTGCCGTATCTGCGTCAATACAGTATCTGGATTTTGCCGATGAGACAGCCTTCGTGAATGCCGCCACCCAACTTATCAGTACACTTACCGCGCCGTATCCGTTTACCGCCGTGCTGGTGGATATGCAAAGTGCACAAAATCACCTCGCCCACACACTCGCAGAGGCTGGAATATTCACAGGACGTTAAAATGAATTCCCCGAGGAACCGCCATCACCCGCTGTGCGATTCTCAGGTTTTGGTAAAAATGCGTCGGGTGATCTCGAACACATGATTCGTCACGGGGTGGGAATGCACCAACCCCAGGGGTATCCATTCAACCGAAATGCCGTTAAGCCGCCGATCCGGAAATCGGCTATGGCCGCAGACCCCTGCCTTTGGCTTGCCGTAGCCTCGCCTGTCTTTCTGTTTTCTTCGCTCTTTCATTTCGTTCAGGCCTCATTCGCGATGCATTGCCAGTATTAGGGTGGTACATGCACGCTATGCTGTCTATTGAACGAAGGTCGTATTCCGTCATCATGGCACACTAACGCCAGCCAGTGAATACACGACGCAAGTGGGCACGGGCCCCATCCGGCGGGCCATCTGCAAATGCATCGACAGTCCGAATCGCGGGAGCATTGTGGCGTCCATTGGTCATGGCTATTTGCCCAGGCGGACGCATAGCACATCGCACTTAGTCCCATGGAGTACCGCGTTGGCCGTCGAACCGAGCAAGGTGGCGACGCCGTGACGGCCATGAGCACCGATGACAATCAGGTCGCAGCCATGCTCCTCGGCAAAGCGCAGGATTTCATGTTTAACGGAGCCAATCTCAACGACCTGTTGGGCATCAGCGACATTCATCTCCCCGGCGAGCGTCCCGAGATAACCTTTTGCCCGTTGCAGGAGTGTATCCTCGATCTCGACAGGCATCACGGGCACCAGTTCGTAGTCTCCGCCCAGGACGATGGGTTCCACCACATGAATGAGGTACAGTACCGCCCCGTAATGAGCCCGAAGTTCGCATGCCCGGGCAAGCACCGCCTTAGCCTCGGGAGACAGATCCACCGCCACCAGAATTTTCTTGTATGTCACCATGCTCTTCTCCATCCGGTGATATGCGGCTAACCGAGGTTTTCGGACATACCCTTCCACAGCACACACCTAATTTACCTATTAATTTTATACCACTTTCCCACGCATCGTTACCCTGCGCCAGCACCCGTACCGGTGAATGATATGGATGCTGCTTTATCATGTTGAGGGAACAGTAGCAGAGGGCTGATCCGCCTCGGGGAGGGGCCGAGCCTACGTCATGAATGCCATGGTGGGCTCTGGCAATGACCCGGGAGATAATACCGCCATAGAGTCCGTTATCTGGCAAGACCGGCGGCAGGTCGGCTTTCCGCGATAACTTCGTATTCAGGAAATACGGCTACCGAGTAAGTCTCATTGTTTAAGAATCCATACGTCCTTCAATCCGAGCTTTTCCTTGACCGGGCCGGCATTGTCCTCGGCTTGTTTCCCCGTCAGGAAGCCGCTTAACTGCACCCGGAAGTACTCCCTGCCTTTCAATCTGACACTGCTCTGCTCGACCGGAATACCCTGCTTTCTGGCCTTGTCTGCAAAACGGTCTGCATCAGATTTATTCGGGGATGACAGCAGGTTAATCACCCATGGGCCGTGTTTTTTGGCATCCTGGCTGTCAACGTAAGTAGGAGAAGCGGCGCCCTGATCAGCCATCCCTGCCGATTCTGAGATGGTTGCAGCGGTGACTTCCCTCTCGTCGTACATGCCCGCTGCAGGAGAACCAGCCGCCTCCGCGGTCCCTGATATATCTTTCTTTTCCGCCGTCGGGGTGGGCGCAGGCACGTTCTGTTGCAGCGGTGTAACCGCAGGACGCTTATGCTCCGGCGGAGAGGCGGAACCGCCTGATTTCAGGGATGATTT
>JAHKKL010000274.1 GCA_020027635.1 Gammaproteobacteria bacterium | reverse complement strand
CTCACTTCTCACTTCTCACTTCTCACTTCTCACTTCTCACTTCTCACTTCTCACTTCTCACTTCTCACTTCTCACTTCTCACTTCTCACTTCTCACTTCAAAAAAACGTCCCGTCGATGGGCGAGGAGGCGCTGGCATAGCGCTTGCGCGGGATGCGCCCGGCGCGGAAGGCTTCGCGGCCGGCTTCGATGGCCTTTTTCATCGCCGCGGCCATCAGGACCGGGTCCCTGGCGCCCGCAATCGCGGTGTTCATCAGGACTCCGTCACAGCCCAGCTCCATGGCGATGGCGGCATCCGAGGCGGTGCCCACGCCGGCATCCACCAGGATGGGAACACCGGCATTCTCGACGATGGTCAGGATGTTGTAGGGATTGCGGATACCGAGCCCGGAGCCGATCGGCGCGGCGAGCGGCATGACGGCGACGCAACCCATGTCCTCGAAACGCCGGGCCATGATCGGGTCGTCGTTGGTGTAGACCATGACCTGGAAGCCTTCCCGCACCAGGATCTCGGTGGCCTTGATGGTCTCCACGATGTCCGGAAACAGCGTCTTTTCATCCCCCAGCACTTCCAGCTTGACCAGCTCATGACCGTCCAGCAGCTCCCGTGCGAGGCGGCAGGTGCGCACGGCATCCTCGGCCGTGTAGCAGCCGGCGGTATTGGGCAGCAGGGTGTACCGCTCGGGCGAAATGACATCCAGCAGATTCGGCTCGCCCGGGCGCTGGCCGATATTGGTGCGGCGGATGGCCACGGTGACGATTTCCGCGCCGCTCGCTTCGGTGGCGGCGCGGGTCTCCTCGAGATCCTTGTACTTGCCGGTGCCCACCAGCAGGCGGGAACGGTATTCAACGCCGGCGATGACCAGTGGATCGGCGGCCGGCCGGGGCTGTGACTGCATGACGGTGGACATGATGGCTCGACTCTTTGATACTTCGTTTCGATCAGGGCGCCGGGGTAACCGATCAGCCGCCGCCGATGGCGTGCACGATCTCGACCCGGTCACCGGGCTGCAGACGGTAGGTGTCGAAGCGGCCGCGTGGAACGATCGCCTGATTGACTTCCAGGGCCAGGCGTCTGTTGCCAAGACCCAGGGCGCCGATCAACTCGCCGGCGCTCAGGTCGTCCGGGACATCCTGAGGGGAACCGTTCACTATGATATTCATGGCATTGCTTCCGAGAACCTGCCTGCAACCGGAGGCTATTCTACCGTAATCCGGGGTGCCGCGATCATTAGCATGGGAAATAGCAACTTATGACGCAATGGACCGAGGATATCATCTCGGCCGAAATTGCCGGAACGCTCGATGGCCTGCTCTATCAGCGGGTCCGGCGCACCCCGGACAGTGTCGCCTACCGCGGTTATGATGCGATCCGCAAGCTCTGGACGGAAACCACCTGGAGCGACGTCGGGCGGGCCACGGCGCGCTGGCAGACCGCGCTCGCGGCCGAGGCACTGTTGCCGGGCGAGCGCGTTGCCGTGCAATTGCGCAACAGCAGGGAATGGGTGTACTTCGACCAGGCGGCGCTCTCCTGCGCCCTCGTGGTGGTGCCCCTGTATACCGATGACCGTCCGGAGAACATCGCCTACATCCTCAGGGACTCCGCCGCCCGGATACTGCTGGTGCAGGATCTCGCCGGCTGGAAACGCCTGGCGCCGGTCCTCAAGGATCATGAGGAACTGAAGCGGGTACTGATCCTGAACGCGCCGGAGTCCCCGCCGGAGGAACCCGAGGCAGATGAACGGGTGCGTTTCGTGCCGGCGTGGCTGCCCGCGGAGTCCCGTGCCCTGGTGCGGCGAGCGGGCGATCCCCAGGCGCTCGCCTCCATCGTCTACACCTCCGGTACGACCGGCCGGCCCAAGGGCGTGATGCTGAGTCATTACAACATGCTGTCGATCGCGCACGCCGCGCTCACCCTGATCGAGGTGTACCAGGAAGACCTGTTTCTCTCCTTTCTGCCGCTCTCGCATACCCTGGAACGCACCGCCGGTTATTACCTGCCCATGATGACCGGATCCACGGTGGCCTACGCCCGTTCGGTCCCGCAACTGGCCGAGGATCTGCTGACGGTCAGTCCGACGGTGCTCATTGCCGTGCCGCGGATCTTCGAGCGGGTGTTCGTCCGTATCGAGGGCCAGATGGACAAGCAATCCGCGCTGTCGCGCGCCCTGTTCCGCCTCACCACCGGGGTCGGCTGGCGGCGTTTCGAACGCCAGCAGCAGCGTGCCGGCTGGCACCCGAAGCTGCTGGTCTGGCCGCTCCTGAAACGGCTGGTCGCGGACAAGGTCACCGCCAAACTGGGCGGACGCCTGCGCCTGACGGTCAGCGGCGGCGCGGCTCTCCCTGGGCCCGTGGCCAGGACCTTCATCAGCCTGGGGGTGCCGATCCTGCAGGGCTACGGACTCACGGAGACCAGTCCCGTCATCAGCGTGAATCTGCCGCTGGACAACGATCCGGCGAGCGTGGGCGTCCCCCTGAACGGCGTCGAGGTGCGCATCGGTGAGAATGACGAACTGCTGGTGAAAACCCCGGGCAGGATGATCGGCTACTGGAACAATCACGCCGCCACCGCCGAGATGATCGATCCCGAGGGCTGGCTGCACACCGGGGACCAGGCACGCATCGAGCACGGGCACATTTACATCACCGGGCGCATCAAGGACATTCTGGTGCTCTCGAACGGCGAGAAGGTCCCGCCCATGGACATGGAGATGGCCATCTGTCTCGATCCGTCGATCGATCAGGCATTGATCGTCGGGGAAGGTCGGCCCTACCTCTCCGCCATCCTGGTGCTCAATCCGGACGGCTGGCTGGGGCTCGCCCGCCACTATGGGCTGGACGACTATGCGGAGGCGAGCTTGGAAGACGAGAAATTGCGCAACCACTTCGTCACCGTGATCAGGCAGCACCTGAGCGACTTCCCCGGTTACGCGAAGGTCAGGCGGGTAATCCTGGTGCGCGAACCCTGGACGGTGGACAACGGCCTGCTGACGCCGACGCTCAAGGTGAAACGCGCTCTGGCGCTGGCAAAATTCGCCGACCGCATCGAGGCCCTGTATGCCGGCGGGCCGGAATGACGGGGCGCTTACTAAGGCTGAACCTGACAAAGCCTCATACCCGTCGATGGGGCGCCGTAAATACTTCCCTGTAGACTTGACGGCAGCAGTCGCTTCCGGGCGTCCTCGGTAACTGCTCCTGCGTTACCCTACCTCCTGCATCCCTGCAGTCGTGCCCTCACGCGACACTTGCGCATCCCTGTGCATCGTCCCTGCTGCCGACACCCACCGCCGGGTATGAGGCTTTGTCTCTGCTTATCTTGGTAAGTACGCTTACCAGCTTACGTAGGCGAAGCCTTTTTCCTGCAGCAGCATGAGGTCTTCGACGCCGATGGGGACCACCTTCGCGTAATCCACCAGGTCTTTCTCCGTCCAGTGCAGCGACGTCATGGTATTGCCGCAGGCGTGGAAGGACACGCCGTAGACCGCCAGCGAACTGGCGCGCTGCTGCAATTCATGCGGAATGGGACGCAGCGGATGTTTTCCCAGCAGGTTCAGCCCTGGCCCGAACACGGCGAACACGATCTCGACGTCGTCGCCATACTTGCGCAGCAACTCACCCGCCGAGAACAGCACATGCTCCAGGTAATCCGGGTCGGCCTTGTTGCACTGATAGACGATATGGTGCGCCGAGTCCTCCTCGAGATGGCTCTCGGTGTGATGCGCCTGCGCCGCC